>NZ_JAVRBR020000152.1:0-1095 GCF_034531165.2 Dendronalium sp. ChiSLP03b
CACGGTCACATTCTTTTTCGTCTTCTTAATCTCAACCTGACATTTCTCATTTACCAGTTGAAGATATTAAATCTAGTATAAGTCCCTAACTAAGGCTTCTAGAGCTGGTAAGCCACCTCCCTTTAGCTTTTGTGACACAACTATCAATCTTCACAACTAACTTCAGGTACAATATTGGTTGTATTCTCCTAGAGAATGAGAACTATGAATAGAAGCTTGACAGAGTTGATGTAGCTGCCCACTTGTGGTTTGGGTAGAGTGGTCATTTGACCATCTCCTCCACTCAATTTATTGTATCAGATTAAGTATTTTCAGTGGTACCCGACTTGATCTTTATTTAACACTCACTTTTGACCTAGCATTTTTGGTAGAGACTGACTAGGTACACAGGCCATCATGTCATCTAACTTTTGTGATTACGTTGGATGTATTCTCAATAGCAAAGAAAATTTTGACAAGTGATTTTCTCGTCTTAAGTTAGCATCTCAGTTTGACTATTTATGGACAGGTCATCATGATGCTAAAACTTCACCTCTGTCAGATTCGATAGATTTGGCTAACTGGAAAGATGAAGACTTGAAGATCCATGTAGGAATTTTATAAGTCATTGACCTTGGCCTACATAAATTTATTAATGAATCAAAACATGGTACTCGAATAACCTTTTTATACCTTTAACTAATTCAACTCACTAAGAAAATAGATGAACTCAACATTAGATTTGGTGTCAAACTTTCTCTTTAAGACTTGAAGAACCTTCTAGGTAGTATCATGGATTGAATCATCAATCAAATTATGTAGGTTGGGGTCAACAACTGACAAAATTCCTACACAGATCTTTGATTCTTATTCTTTCCAAATATCCAAATCTGTCACATCAATAGGAGGTGTCGATTTAGCATCTAAATGACTAGTCCACAAATAGTCAAACTGAGATGCTAACTTGAGATGAGAAAACCACTCGTTAAAATTATCTCTGCTATTAAAAATACATCTAACGTAATTATAAAAGCTGGATGACATGATGGCATATATACCTAGTCAGTCTCTGCCAAAAATACTAGGTCAAAAGTGAGTGTTAAATAAAGATCAAGT
>NZ_JAVRBR020000153.1:0-10168 GCF_034531165.2 Dendronalium sp. ChiSLP03b
AACGCGAACTCCCGAATACCTGAATGAATGACGCTCATTCAGGTACTTATTTTTGAGGAGGGACATTTGAGGCAGCGTTTGAATTTTGATTTAATTCCAGTTCTGATTGCAGATAAGAAAGTGCAGTCTGAGCATCACCAACAGTTAAATCCGGTTGATAATCAAGTGCTAGATAATCGGGGTGTTTGGCAATCTCTTTTAGGATGAATTTCGCAGCATCAACTAATTTCAGTAGAGGCGGACAAGGTAGTGAATAGGATTGCTGCGTCTGGTCTTGTAATTTTGTTTCAGCACTAGAGCGAGGTATTACAACACTTGCAGGAATAGCATCTAATTCTTGTTTCAGCGATTGGATTTGGTGCAAGTGGTTGCTGATTTGGGTTTGTATTTGTGTCTTTAATTCCTGTGGTGTTAGCAATCTGATTTCGTCTTCTGCACGGTGTTCTTCGTCTTCAGTATGCTTGTTAGCAAGTAAAATGTAACGCCATCCCGCACCGTATTCGTCAGCTAAATATGTGTCTGAGGCGTAATACTTAAGTCCGATAATCGCGCCTCGTTCTGTCCGTTGCCCAAAGGCAAATAGAGGATACTGCCAACCCTTGGGAATTGATATTGTTGGTTTCATTTCTTTAATTAGTGAATGGTTGATTAGCCAGAATTCAGGAGTCAGAAAAATACTGAATACTGACTTCTGACTCCTGAGTTCTGGATTACGCTGCAATGCCTTTGTCAGATGCTTTGGTCATACTTGCAGCCAAGAGAAAATCATCAAGTGCCACTGCTGCATTCAACGGCTGGGCATACCGAATCTCGTCCACCTCGTTTGACCAATATGTGAGATGCTGAAAGACCAAACCAATCATTGAGTCAGCTTTGTAGACGCGGTAATTTTTAGGACAAGCCCCATTACAGTAGACCAGCGTGTAACCGGGAATTTCAATTACTTCTGCATTTGGGTCTGTTGGCGGCAGCAGTATTTTTTCGCAGCATTCGCCCCAATCGGGTGCTTGAAGAGAGGGCATAATTGTTGTGATGTGTGCCATGATTAAGCGATTTACGTGGTGAAATGGCGATCGCGTTTTTCTTGGTATGCGATCGCCTTTTCTATTTCGGCACTACGCCGCGACAGGTTGTCTCACTCCCAGTGATGCGATCGCAGCATCAACGCTCTTTGCTGTACGACTGCCTCCCAGCTGATTGCGTCGGCTGTACCATTGATTCGCTCTGTTGTATCCGATGAAGCCAACAGGCTGGCGATTCAGGTAGAGAGTCGTGCTGAAGGAAAGCCAGTCAATCTGTCCGTGGGTTAACCCAAATTTGATGCAAGCTTGTTCCAGTTCTGCGCTGAGGCGTTCGTTGCGCTCCCGTGGTGTTTCTGGTAATGTTGCTTTGACTTCCTGTACTCTTGAAGCAAACCAGTTGCGCTCGAATGGGAGTCGTCCGCTGTCTACCAGCTGCACCCATACTGTGATTCCGGCTTCTATCCAGATAGTACGGATTGACTCTGGGGCGTGGTCGATGATGGTTGCAATGATGCGGCGATCGCGGTCGGTTAGCGGGTCTGTGGTTGGGGCTACAGCTTGCGCTTGGGCTTCCAGATGATTGTAGAGTTCTGACTGTGCTACGGTTTGCTCATCTATTGTGTTGCAGTTGAATCGTGAAGGTGCTTGCTGTGAATATGTGAGATGAGGCATAATAATATTTCTCCTAATTTTAGGGACAGAGGGCGATCGCTGAGTTTGCGAGACTGGTGCGGTCGTCTTTTGTTTTTAGCTGATAAATCTAATATAAGATTCTGGCTAGCCAATGTCAAGACACTATCTAGCCAAATAACTGATCTGTGCGGGTCTTAGACATTAGTAGAAGTTATAGCCACTGGCTAGACGGTGTTTTATAGTGTTAATAGTTATTTGAATTCAAGAAACAGAGATGGCAGACGAAACAAAGCCTTCCACTAGGAAGCGTGGCGCTCAGTTGAATGTAAGGCTAGATAACAGCTTGTACCTTGCATACAAGGAGCTGCTGGAAACAGAAGGGACAAGTATGACCGAAGATATTGAGAAATATATTAGAACTAGGCTTGGAAGGGAAGGAAGCGAAACCAATGTTGTTGATATCAGACAACTTCTAGAGAGACAGCAACAAGAGATAGCGGAGATTAAAGCAGAACTGGGAAAATTAAAGGCGGGCTAGCCGCAGAAAACCAGCAACTTAAGAATCAGCTAGAACATATGCTAGCCAGCGCCAAAAACCTTATAAATCTAGCAACCAACTCGCCCCCTACTGAACCCTAGGGGGCGAAGCTTTTAAAGGGTGTTTGTAAATGTCTAGCCTAGTTGCTTATTTGGCTAGCCTAATGCTAGACTCAAAGCAATTGTGCTGACAATTTAAAACCCCCAGCGATTGTTTCTCAGGCACGCGCTGAGGGTAGTTCCATAAACTCCCAGGTTCATGGTTAATCAAACAATATCAAATCCTCCTGCACTATGCACAGAGGGTAATGCTGTTATTGACCCATATTATGAAACTATCTCACCTCTCAATTACAGCGTTCTCAACAGCAGCATTCAAGAAACTTTTACCGCCATTGACCGATTTGAGTGGCAGGCATCAGATGAACTGGTAGTAATGCGAGATAATCGCTATTACAGAGATGGTGCATACCTTAGTTTTGAAAACTACTGCGAAAACGAGCTTACCAAATACGGAGGATACCGCAGAGTCAGAGATTTACTCGCTGCCAAGAAAGTAGTTGATACTTTAAGCGACGAACTGAAGGACAAGATTACCAAACCTTCCCAGACTCGCCCTTTACTCAGACTGGTCAAAACTCCTGACAAGTTACGCGAAGCTGTTGCGATCGCAGCGAAAGAAAAAGCCTTCCCCACTGCCGCCGATTTTGCTAAGGCAGTAAGCAAGGTAGCACCAAGAGCTATTGCTCATGTCAGAAAAGATACCACAGTACAAGACAGCTGTGAAACGCAATTGTGTCAATCAGTCAGAGTTTCATCACAATTGCATCCCAGGTATGGCGACGAAGGAGTGATTGAAGCTGATGCACCCAATAACTATCAGCAGATTGTTACCTTCAATGATCGTGAGAGGCTGCTGGTAAACAATGCTGATTTGACTAATTTGAGTAATGACGCAATTGTGTCATTTAAGAGTGAGCGCACATATCCAAAAGAGTATGCTAATGCGATCGCCCAACTCAAACAAGAACATCAGCAAGAACTTGAGCGACTGGAGCAAGAATTAAGGATTGGGTTGCAAACAGAAGCCGCTGCCAAAGCCGAGCAGCAAGTACAAGAACAATTGGCCGCTTTACAAAAACTGTTTCAGCAACAGAAACAAGAAAACATCCAGTTGCAACAACGCCTGGACGAGTTGGAAGGCTTGAGGCAGCTAGAGCTTGAGAACCAACGATTACAACAGCGTATTCACGAATTAGAACGTGCTGTAGAAGAACGCCCTGCCCAGGAATGGAGCAATACTCTTACCAAACAAGCAACCAAAGCTCTGAACAAGGGAGTTAAGCAAGCATTAGACCAAACTATTGATCTGCGATCGCTGGCGCAGGAGCCACCTAAAGAAAACGCCCAGGAATGTTTGCGACTAATGGGCATAGCTTTGAGCAATTTAGCCACTGCTATGAACAATACTCAGGCACTTCAAGCAGCTGCAATCATCTTGGGTAGTGAACCAACACCACAGGCTATCGCATATCGCACCGAGCAATTGCAACTGCTACCCCAAGCAGTAAGCGATATTCGCGCTGTGTTGTCCAAGCCTGGGTGTAGTTGGCAGAACTATTTGGATGTGGCACGAGAGTACGAAGTTATTAAATCAGACTATTGGGCGGAATTAACACCGCAAGAGACAGAGTTGATTACTGCACTGGAGAAAACCAACTCACAACCTTCCACTATCAGGCTTGGGAGCATCGTTGCCCATGCCGATCCCTACTTTGCGTTGTATGTGCGGAAGGGTGAGGTAATAGAGGATTTAGGTTCGGAAGTGGTAGTGGCTTGGGATCACTGGAAAGACCGCCCGAAAAAGACTGATCGCTATTTCAAGAACGATCTACGGCTGTTGTAACCCCAATCAGTGATTTTTTAGACACGAACTCATGAGTATTCAAACAAGCTTAAACCCTGCGATCGCAGCTGGGGAAATTTCCGTGCGTCAACATAAATAGGAGAGAATAATATGACTGCAACTATCGCTCGTCCCAAGTCTAAAAAGTCTACTACAGCCAACAAACAGCAATCCCCATACAAGCGGCTGCATGTGATTATCCCAATCGAAGATATGCTTTGGGCTTCGCAACAAAAGCCCTCCGTTAATCAGCTGTGGCAGGAATGCTGGACATCTGACCCCTACGGTTCTCGGTGGATGCTTTTATCTACTACCTTGGGCTACAGCAGTTTTATCTGTGCAAAGAAAATTCTAGCTGAAAGTGGTTTGTTCATTTTCAAACCGGACAAGTCGATACAAGATGGACGCGAAACAGTCGGCTGGATGGTACGGAATTTGCATGGCAGCAGAATGAAGGATTTCTGGGAGAAAGTCAATGCTGAAAACCAGGAACCAAATGCTCAAAAACAAGAATTTAATGCTGAAAATACAGATATTGATGCTGGCTCTGAAGAAATAGATGCTGAAAATTTGACGTACATTTCAGATGAAAACCAGTCAGAGCAAGGGTTTGGTCAACCCTCACGAACTCCTCATCAACACCTCACAAACTCTTCAGTAGAGTTTGTGAGGTGTGTCTCTTCCACGCAAGACAAAAATTCGCATGGTGAGGAGACGGCGATCGCGCCCTTGAGGGGTGCGTCGCCTCAGTCCGTCCTTAGCGTGGAAGAGAAGGAAGAAGACTCGCCTACGGCGACGGACTGCACTTCACTAAGGCTCGTGGATGCTGCATCTAGTCAATCCGCTTCGTTGATGGAAGAAAAACCAGACTTTGGTGATGAGCCAAAAACTGCTCATGAAGACACATTTTCCGCCGCGTCCGTCGCTGCAAACTCTGAAAATACTAATCAGCCCCAAAATCAAGCTCAACCAAGTCACTCTGCTTCATTGATAGCTGAAAACTCGTCTTCTGCTCAAGAACCAAAAAACCATCATGAAGGTCAAAGTTCCGCGTTGGCTGACTCAAATCCTGAAAAATGGTCGCATGAGGCTGTTATGGCTCGATCTAAAGCACGACCAGGGCGGATGCAGAAACTCAATATGGCCGAGAGGTTACGCGAAAATCCTGGGTTTGAGTTTTTGATGGAGTGCTGGGCTGACGATCCAGCTTTACGGATTATCATTAAAAAGCTGGCGGTCAAGTTTCCGCAGTGGGGATTGGTAGCTGTGGATGGGATGCTGGTGAAGTGGAACAAGTAGCTTTAGAGTGATTGCTCTGTGTCTCCTTAAACCAACGGAGAGCGCATAACCACAATAACCCTAAAAATGCGATCACATTTCATCAGAGGTAGCTTATCCCATCCTATTCCACTTCTTCATTGACCCGGACATAACTCCTTTCGCAACTCATCACGGGTGGCGAGATAATCTTTTAAATAGCTGCAACCCCGCGCTAGTAAGTCATCTAAATCCAAACTCCACAACTTTATAGTTTCGTCATTACTAGCAGAAGCTAAAGTTTTACTATTAGGACTGAAAGCGACACTATTAACCCAACCGTAATGCCCAGTTAAAGTAAAAATTTCTCGACTTGTGGCAATATTCCACAACTTTATGCTGTCGTCATTACTAGCAGAAGCTAAAATTTTGCTATCGGGACTAAAAGTGATGTCATTGACCTCACTTCTATGCCCAGTCAAAGTAGAAATTTCTTGACTCGTTACAGGATTCCATAACTTGATAGTTGCATCGGCGCTAGCAGAAGCTAAAGTTTTACTATCAGGGCTAAAAACAATCCTGAAGACCATATCCTTATGACCAATCAGGGTAGATACTTCTTTACCCGTGGCGAAATTCCACAACTTTATACTGTTACCACTAGCAGAAGCTAAGGTTTTGCCATCCGGACTGAAAGCTACGCTACTGACTACATCTTTATGACCAGTTAAAGTAGATATTTCTTTGCCTGTAGCGATATCCCATAGCTTAATGCTTTTATCAAAACTAGCAGAAGCTAAAGTTTTGCCATCGGAGCTGAAAGCGATATCATTTACCTGATTTTCATGCCCAATTAGAGTAGATATTTCTTTGCCTGTAACGACTTCCCACAGCTTGATGCTTTTATCAACACTAGCAGAAGCTAAAATTTTGCCATCTAGACTGAAACCGACGCTTCTAACTGCATCTTTATGACCAGTCAGAGTAAATATTCCTTGACCCCTAGCAACATTCCATAACTTTATGCTATTGTCATGACCTCCAGAAGCTAAAGTTTTGCCATCTGGACTGAAAGCGACGCTACTTACAATATCTCTATGCCCAGCTAGGGTAAAAATATCTTTACCTGCGGTGAAATTCCACAACTTTATGCTATTGTCGCGACCTCCAGAAGCTAAAGTTTTACCATCTGGACTGAAAGCGACGCTAAAGACCCAACTTCTATGCCCAGTCAAAGTAGAAATTTCTCCACTCGTAGTAGGATTCCACAACTTTATGGTTCCATCGGCACTAGCAGAAGCTAAAGTTTTGCTATCTGGACTGAAAGTAATGCTACTTACAATATCTCTATGCCCTGTCAGCGTGGAAATGTCTCGTTTCGTGACAGGATTCCATAACTTTATGATATTAGCACTAGAAGAAGCTAAGGTTTTGCCATCGGGACTAAAAGCAACGCTGAAGGCTCCACCATAATAATCGATCAAAGTAGAAGTGTCTCGGCTCGTGGCGAGATTCCACAACTTTATGGTTCCATCAAGACTAGCAGAAGCTAAAGTTTTGCCATCTGGGCTAAAAGCTATACCCATGACTGTATTTTTATGACCAGCCAGGGTAGATATTTCTTTGCCTGTAGCGATATCCCACAGCTTAATATTTTTGTCATCACTAGCAGAAGCTAAAGTTGTGCCATTTGGGCTAAAAGCGACGCTTATAACTGTATCTTTATGACCAGTCAGAGTAGATATTTCTTTGCCTGTGGCGATATTCCACAGCTTAATGCTTTTGTCAAGACTAGCAGAAGCTAAAATTTTGCCATCTGGACTGAAAGCGACGCGATCAACCCCATTTTTATGACCAGTCAGGGTAAATATTTCTTTGCTCTTGGTGACATCCCACAATTTAATACTGCTGTCGGCACTAGCAGAAGCTAAAATTTTACCATCTGGACTGAAAGCAACACTCATAACCCAAGCTTTATACCCCTGTAACTGATTACGTTCGTGAATTTTGGACAATATATTGCTTAAACTAAGTACAGGGCTATAGGCGGGATAATCCGCTAAAGATTGTTTATCTCTCACTAAACTTTTTAATTCGCGTCCAACTCGCATAGCCTGTAACAAGCCCTCAATTTCTCCTCCACGAAAAGGTTCCCGTAATAAATTTATTCCGGTTTGTTCCAATCGCGTTGCTGTAACAGCAACTTGACGTTCTTTTTGAGTATTATAAGTACGCACAGAAGCAACAATTGCTCCCACAATAGACACAACCAAAAACACAGAACCAAACCGAATTACTCGCTGAGTCTTCCGTCGCGCTTGCTCAAATTCATATTTTTGGCTAGCAGCGATATACTGATTATCTTGAAGACTTAAACTCTTACCGTCTGCCCACATCAAAGCATCCTGCAAAGCTTTTCCCCGCAACAGTCGTGACTCATCTTGACGATCACTTTCAACCCAAGCCCGAAAACTTTCTGAATAAGGACGCAGTTTATCTAACTCTTGCTCAACCCAATTTGAGTTAAAAACAGATTCATATATTTTGTTATAAACTTTTAACCTATCCTGCTGTTTCACCACCAAACCAGTCAGTCGAAAATTCATTTGTTCTACACTATCATCAGCAAAAATCTCTCCCGAAAGCAAAATTTGCTGATACCAACCCAAAAAACGTCCAGCAACATACTCTTCTAATAACATTCGATCTTGTATAGTTCGTAAATGCTCTGGATTATCCTGAGATTCCCAATTTTCAATAATCCTTGCTCTTACTACTTCTATAACGGAATGAGGGTTATCCTTCTCGGACTCCTCTACCATAAACTTACACAACTTTTGAGTGAGAAACGGTTGTCCGCCTGTCCAATATAAGATTGATTCCATTACTTTTTGAGGATTTGATACCTTCCCCTGCAATCCCTCAATCAACGGTTGGACTTCCGAAATCCGAAAACCATGTAGTTCAATTCCTTCTCCAATATTAAAAGGGGTTTGGCTTTTATCAGTAATCAAATCGCTGGGAGTCGCCACACCTAACAAAGCAAACGTCAGCCGCTCAAATATCGAATTATCAACTCGTTGATTTTGAAAAAACCGAATCAGAGCAAAAAAATCATCTAGTGAAAAATCCTGACTCAGCACCCTGTCAATTTCATCTACAAAAATGACTATTGGTTGCTGAATTTTTTCCAGTAATACTTGTTCGATAAACAATCTCAAACACATGACTGGATCTAGTATTTCCTGATTTTTTTGCCACCATGTCTGCCAATCAAAATCAAATTTATCCTCTAAATGACAACTTTCTACTAAAGCGTAAACAATTCCGCCATACCACTGTGATTGTGTTACCTTGTGCTTACCAATCCCTGTCAAGTCAATTGCTGCACAAACCGTCCCTTGTTGTTGTAACCTTTGCATCGTCTGTACCCGCAAGCTGGACTTACCCATCTGCCGCGAGTTCAAAACGTAACAAAACTTACCTGACCGCAATTTTTGGTAAAACTCCTCGTCTGCTTGTCGCTGCACATAACTAGGAGCATCAATCGGGAGACTTGCACCAACCTGATAGAAGTTGGAATTACTAGCTAGCACTTTTCAAAACTCCTCATAAGACGCGGCGGAAATACTCACGATAAAGTTGGCAACGGGGTGTAACATGATTATTCTGTTTTTCTACTAGCCCCAAACTGTGCAATTTGTAAATTTGCATTGGATCTAATTCCACCCCTACATTTGAGTTAACTACCCGGTTTAAACATGTTCGCAGTTCTGGTGCTGTTTGCAAAACTCCTAATAGAGAGCGTAAGTGATTATTATAAATCCCTGCTTCTGTTGTCGCCGACTGTAATAAATTTTTGAGAGTTACTTTCCCTATTGCAATCTCGTACATCGCCAAGCGTAACAGGTAAGGGTGTCCTCCTACCATTTTCCTTAATTGTTCTAAAACAGTATCTGCATCTTGTATTCCATGTTTTTTCAGCAGTTCTTTGCTCTGCTGCTGATTAAATTCCTCTAATTCTACAGGTAGCCCTGCATTAAAGGGAGACTGATGAACATCTAAAGGGATGTAGGCTTCTGTGGAATGTGCTAGTACTAGATGCAGTTGTTTCCAAACATCAGAAATTTTCCCTTTCTCATGCCAAGAACGTAACATTCCAAAAAAATCCTCCACCACTTCACTGTAAGGGAATAAGCGATCTACTTCATCCAAACCTAGAACTAAAGGACAATTAATTTTAGCTAAAATATACTTTCTAAAATAAGCTGTACAATTATCATTACTACCTAAAATATCTGTATTCCATGCTAATGAAACTTGATTTTCAATCATTAGTTCATCGCTAACCCTTCCACAAAACCAACGCAAGAATTTATCAAGATTTGTTAATATTGCTTTATCTATACCACCTAAATCTAAATAAACTGACTGAAATTGTTTTTTCTCGGCATAGGATAAAAGTCTAGTCAACAAGGAAGTTTTACCCATTAGTTTGGGTGCTTTAATCCGAATTAAAGAACCAGGCTTCAAGAGTGCTTCATAAACAGATTCAATGCTATCTTGTTCTATATAAAAAGGCGAATTTAGCGGCACATATCCATCTGGATATTCTAATTCAATAGCTGGAAGAGAGTTTACTGTTTTATTCTCAATGGGTTCTCGTTCAATATATACAGCACTTCCCGTTGTTATGAGGTACAGTTAGTAAGAAGAAAAATAATATCTTTTCATGAAAGCATATTCAATCGATCTCCGAGAAAAAATAGTTGCAGCACATATTCAGGAGAAAATATCAATTCGTCAAGTGGCA
>NZ_JAVRBR020000154.1:0-14998 GCF_034531165.2 Dendronalium sp. ChiSLP03b
TCAACTGTAGAAAAAGTACCAGAGATTAATAGCGTATCAACTTTATCTACAAATGCAGCGATCGCCTCTACAACTCCGTCAGTGAATCATCCAGAATCAACAGTTATTCAATCTCAAATTGAAAGCAGAGATTCTGTTTCAACTGTAGAAAAAGTACCAGAGATTAATAAAGTACCAATTTCATCTCAAAATACAGCGATCGCTCCTATAACTCCGTCAGCAAATGCTCATCCAGAATCAACAATTATCCAGCCTCAATTTGACAGCACAGATTCTTTCTTAAATATAGAAACATCACTAGAAATTAATAACATAACAGCTTCATTTCAAAACGTAGCGATCGCCTCTACAAATACACCGACAACAGCTGACACAGAATTAACAGTTATCCAACCTCAAATTGAAAGCAAAAATTCTGTTTCAGACATAGAAGGATTACCAAAGATTAATAACGTATTAACTTCATCTCAGAATGTAGCGATCGCTTCTACAACTACGTCAGCGAATCATCCAGAATCAACAGTTATACAACCTAAATTAAAGAGCGAAAATTCTGTCTCAACCGCAGAAAAAGTACCAGAGATTAATAACGTACCAACTTCATCTCAGGATGTAGCGTTAACTCCTACAGCTACGTCAGCAACTTACCCAGAATCAATAATTATCCAGCCTCAAATTGAAAGTATAGATTCTTCCTCAATTGTAGAAACATTACCAGAGATTAATAGCGTAAAAAATTCATCTCAAAATATAGCATTTATCTCTAAAAGTATGCCAGTTATATTAGAAGCTGAAACTCCTTTTATTCAATCGAAAAAAGAAATACAACATCCTAATCATAGTTCAGAAATTCCCCAATTACCTACAGTATTGAAAAAAATATCAATTTTCAGCCCCCTGTCTCAAACGTCTAACTTTCTCACATCTACTTTTGCAGATGAAACAGCCTCACCGGATACATCTACCCCTGTCTCCTTTCCTTCTTTGTCTAACCATATTCAAAAATCTCCCATGAAAGACATACCAAACTCATGGTCTAGTATTGCTGAATTACTGGGTGAGAGTACAGCAGTTGAGAATAGCCCGACAATAGTTATACAACCCCTTCCAAACGAGAAGCGTGAATTTACATATATCGCATCCCCTCAGTCATATCACAGTCAATCCCAACCAAAAACTCATTACCCAAAATCTAGTAGTTCTAATAAAGTTATTCAGGCATACACTGAGCCTTCTAGTTCTATATCAGTACAGACCATAGAGGAGACTGATAATGAAGTAACTATTACTAATGAATTACCAGAAGATGAATACGAAAATTTAGAATTGTTAGCAAGAGAAATTTACAAAATGCTCCAACAGCGGTTGGAGATAGAGCAAGAGCGGCGAGGTAAAAATTATTCAGGTCGCCTACCTTGGTAAAAGTTCAAGCTATTTTTTGAATTACAAAAAGCATATTTTAATCTATAGAAAACGCCATGACAACTAGTCTAGTTAAAGCCAAACTTATTGCCTTAGAAGGAGCGGCACCAGACATCGAATTTATGTTCAACCCGATTCAGTTAGACTTCTCACGGCAATTTACTGTGAATAAGGAAGGGGCTGCCCGCACTGATAAAGGATTGCCAAAAGTCAGCTTCGCTTATCCAGAACCTTGCAGTCTGACAATTGGCAACATCATACTTGATACATATGAAGCTGGGAGTAGCGTTCTCACACATCTGAAAAAATTTGAAAAAGCTGTTAGCTTTGCCGAAGCTGGCTCAGGTGCAAAGAAACGTCCACCAGTTTATATATTTACCTGGGGCGCTCAGCAGTATTTACGTTGTTTTGTAAAAACCCTTAATTATAGTCTGACTATGTTTCTGCCCGATGGAACGCCTGTACGAGCGAAAGTCAACCTGACTCTAGAAGAAGTAGATGAATCTTTTTCTCAACCCGGTATGGGTACTCCTGCCAATGTAAACAGAACAAGCGGTGGCCGAGACTCTAAATAGATTTATCTCGAGTTGCAATCAGGAGATAAGGAGGACAAGGGAGATGAATAAGTCTTTGAACCTAATACTTCAATTTCTAATCCCTCTTTTGTTACTACGGGGAAAGTATAATCAGAAGGAAAACCAGAAACAGCAAGTACCAGGGATGGTTACGCCGCGCAGACAAGCAGTAAGCACAGTGGCCTTCTTTCAATGGCGAGTGTCAAACGACGCGCACTCAATGACCATTTGCTCGACACCTTTATTTCAACGTTAAGACTCTCCCCGACTGTAATTAAATCCCATCCTAACTACCAAAACTTACGTTCTTACGGTGTTATTGCTGCATAATTTTGTCCGGAGTATTGCTTAGAACATTATCCCTACCCTGAAGATATCTTCTGGATTATCGAATTATCTAAAGCTACCCTAAGCAAAAACTTAGGTGAGAAAAAAGATATCTACGTTGAAGCAGGTATTGCTGAATATTGGGTTGTCAATCTGAAGAATCCTCATACCAATTCACTAAAATTATGAAACAGATGTAAACCCTGAAAGCCTTGCTGCATCTAAGTTTTTTAATTGCAAATTGCGAATTGCGAATTGTGAATTGGTATCAATTGCAAGTATTTCGAGATTTAAAAAATGGACAATACACAACCGAAGTGACACTAACTACAGGTACTATTGCTCCTCTAGCCTTTGTCGACATATCCGTTCAAGTTCAGCACCTTATAGGTTTGCCAAAAATATATAATGACTAATACTTTCGCTCCTTTGGCTCAAACATGGTAATCGCTACTGGACGATACTGAATATCAATACCTGCTGGTGAATAGTAAGCCATTGTGTGTTTAAGGAAGTTGACATCATCTCGCTGCGAATAATCCTCCCGGAAGTGAGCGCCGCGACTTTCTTGGCGATTCAGGGCTGATGCTAAAATAGTTTGCCCTACTACCATCAAACTCCGCAATTCCAAAGCTTCTACGATTTCTGTATTCCAGCAACTGCCTTTATCATCTAAGTAAATTTGTGGATATTGCTGTTGTAATTCTTTGAGTTGTTGCAAACCCTGACGCATTAATTCTTCAGTGCGGAAAACGCCGCAGTAATTAGTCATGCAATCTTGGAAGGCTTGACGAATTTGGTGAATGCGGTATTGTCCTGGCTGTTCTAGCAAGGCTTGGATTTGTTGTTGGGCTTCTGTGATATAATGCTGCTCTTCTACAGCAGGTAACTTACGTTTTTGCACATATTGAGCGATCGCCGCCCCAGTCCGCTTACCATAAACTACACACTCTAATAAAGAATTACTACCCAAGCGATTGGCACCATGAACGGAAACACAAGACGTTTCGCCAGCGGCAAAGAAGCCATCAACTAAACCATCACCACTACTACGAACTCGACCATCAGTATTCACTGGGATACCACCCATACAATAGTGAATTGTGGGGCGTACTGGCATGGGTTGAGTCACTGCATCAACACCTACTAAGCGGTGTGCTTCTTCCCAACAAAAGGGAACGCGACTCATAATTTTTTCTTTGCCCATGTGCCGCAGATCGAGATAGACAAAAGGCCCGCCTGCACTACCATCGGGATGAATACCGCGCCCAGCCCGAATTTCATAAGCGATCGCTCTTGAGGTAATATCGCGAGGAGCCAGTTCCATGCGGCTGGGTGCATAGTTTTTCATAAAGCGATCGCCTTCGGAATTAATCAGATACGCCCCTTCTCCGCGCACTGCTTCCGAAATCAGCACTCCTACTGGATACAAGCCAGTGGGATGAAATTGCACAAATTCCATATCTTCCAAAGGCAAACCGGCGATCGCAGTCATTGCTAAACCATCACCTGTAGAAGCATAATCATTGGAGGTAGTGTTATAAACGCGACCATAGCCTCCAGTGGCAAACATCACCGCCTTTGCCCGCAATACTTCTATCTGCCCATCCAAGAGACGGTACATCACCACACCCTTGGCCTCATTTTCTGACAAAATTAGACGCATTACGTACCACTCTTCATAAACTTGTACGCCATAACGCCGTAAATTGTTAACCAACTCGTGCAAAATCGCGTGACCAGTTTTATCAGCGGCGTAGCAAGTGCGGTTGTGGGAATGTCCGCCAAAAGCACGTTGGGCAATGCGACCATCGCTCAAGCGGGAGAACAAAACGCCCATGTGTTCTAGGTCAATTACCACATCTGGCGCTTCTTTGGCAAGAATCTCTACGGCATCTTGATCTGCCAAGTAGTCAGAACCCTTGACAGTATCAAAAGCATGTGCCTCCCAACTGTCTTCTGAATCGACATTTTTCAGTGACGCTGCCATACCACCTTGGGCAGCAACCGAGTGAGAACGAATTGGATGGGTTTTGGCAACCACAGCAATATTTAACCTAGGGTCAGTTCGGGCAATTTCCACAGCGGCGCGGCATCCCGCCAACCCACCTCCGACAATAATCACATCATGTTCAAGCATAGTTAGACCCCGATTGCAAATGACTGCTGTTCTATTGTAGAGATGTGATTCATCAGGTTGCTTGTCAGAGTGCGATCGCGTCTCTACAAAAAAATTCCCTGCCTAGAGACAGGGAAGATGGGGAGATGAAGGAGACAAGGGAGATGAGGGGGACAAGGAGAGAAGTCGCAAGGAAGATTGCTCTCCGGGCGAACTTCGGGGAGACAAGGGGAAAAATAATAACTCCTGCCTTCTGCCCTGCGGGTTCAGCAGTTCGCAATCGACGCAAAGCGCCAAGACTGCGACTGCTTCACCTTCTGCCTCCTGCCTTCTGCCTCCTGCCTTCTAACTCCTTAACCAGCTGCTTGTATAGGTTGTTGTTGGGAAACGTTACCCGGTATGGGTTCGGTCTTGACTCCAGGTTCTACAGAAACAAGCTCAATATGATTCAATAATGTAGTGACAAATGCAAATAGCAAGAAAGGCAGCGATAGCAGAACGACGAGTCCCACCGTTGCTAAGGCATAAACTGGTCGTCTAGCACCCATCAACGCCAAGGCTGATGCCAAACTTATAGTAATTGTGATTAACCAAACAATTATTTGACCGTAAATATCACCGAATGTCAGGGTACAGACAAACCGATAGTTTTGAATATTATTCTTGTTCATCACATTTGCCTCAAGTCTCTCCTATAGGTTCTACCTTAGAGCCATGTTTGGCTTGTAGACAATTTCTAAATATTTTTGAAAGGTTTGTAATATCGCTTTACAATTAATCTTTTTTTGTTATCTAGTTAGACCGGAATGCCTTGATGAATAGCACTTTGGGAATAGGCAAATATCTCAAAGTTTGACATAAGTCTTGTTGTCCCTTTGATAATTTTGCGATCGCATTACCCAATTTCTAATCTATAGACTTCCTGATTGCGTGTAACTCTAGCTTGAGTATTTATAGCTATTTGAGTTGAGAGGAATTTCAGCAACAGACCCATAGGGACTTCCAAATAAAAAAATAATCAATCGCTTGGGTGAGCAGGGGGGCAGGGGGAGCAGGGGGAGAAGAAATTGGATACTGGTATTGGATGCAGAAATTGAGTAATTTAATCATTGGATGTTCCATAACTTATTCAGTATAAACTATTTATTGATATTAAGTAGCAATTTCTCAACTGTATTTTCTCAAATATTTTAATTCACTAAAAATAAAAAAATGCCTAAAAGCTAGTTATCAAAAGCTTTTTGGTCGTAAAAAACTATAACTTTATAAAACTTTACATAAAATAAGTGATAAAAAGTTGCAATAACTCTGATAGGATAATTCCACAGCTTATTGAGAGAGATATTCAATAGCTAGTTTATATGTCTCAGCTATTTTCAAACTGTTTCAGGAGGTAACGCCTTGACAAGCGTGGCTATTCAAACTCCAAAGTCGATTCCCTAGTGGTCGGGGATATGTAAGTTTTTTCGTTACAAAACTATATATTAGGTATAAACAATGGCAAAAAAAATTGGTTTGTTTTACGGTACTCAAACTGGCAAAACTGAATCTGTAGCGGAAATTATTCGCGATGAGTTTGGTGGTGATGTAGTCACATTAAACGATATCTCTCAGGCGGAAGCTGCTGATTTTGATGAGTATGAATATTTAATTATCGGCTGCCCCACTTGGAATATCGGTGAACTGCAAAGCGATTGGGAAGGCTTTTTTCCCGAACTTGACGAAATAGATTTTAGTGGTAAAGTGGTTGCCTATTTTGGTACTGGCGATCAATTGGGCTATGGTGAGAATTTTCAGGATGCAATTGGAATTATAGAAGAAAAGATTTCCCAAAGGGGCGGTAAAACTGTGGGCTATTGGTCAACAGAAGGATATGATTTTGAGGCCTCTAAAGCCTTGAAGAACGGCAAGTTTGTCGGACTAGCAATTGATGAAGATAACCAATCTGACCTCACGAATGAGCGAGTCAAAGCGTGGGTTACTCAGTTGAAAACAGAATTTGGTTTGTAGAAATTAAAGGCACGGTAATACCGTGCCTCTATTGAGTTAGCTGATAACTTACGATGGGTATTTATGTCTGAATTATTCGATGTTATTTGGTTAAATGCTAGTCCTATTTTGACGCGTTTTGATAAGCCATTACTTCAATACTTATCTAAGTGTATGAAGGTCGCTCAGTGGGAATACCACCAAACCAAAGATGAAGCCAGTTCGATAGATCTAGCTGTGGAACTGCTGTATGAATTTTTAGAAGAGTATCCTCACTCGCTGCATCTAGCAGGTCACGGTATGGGGGGTGCGATCGCTTTAACTTTTGCTCGTCGCTACCCTAAAAAAGTGCGATCGCTAACTCTGCTGGCTGTAGCTGCTCAACCAGCCAACAATTGGCACGCTCATTATTACGTTCAACGACAACTTTTTAGCATCAGCCGCGAGCAAGTTTTAGCACACAGCGTTCGCAGTCTATTTGGCAAACAACCACCTCATACCACGAAGAAATTAATGGCTGTCTTAGATAAAGATTTAGAACAATCTCCCTCGCCGCACTCTCTGTTCAGGTTAGTTAATTTACCCAAAAGTGGGGTTTCCATGCCAATGATGGTATGCGGTAGTAAGAGCGATCCAGTAGTCAATTCTCTGGCATTACAAGACTGGCAGAACTGGTTTAAGCCAGAAGATCGCCTCTGGGAATGCCCAAAAGGACATCATTTCTTTCACTATTATTATCCTCAACAGGTTGGCGAACAAATTATCAGTTTTTGGCAACACCACCATGCACAGGCACTGACAACATCTGCACTGACTTCCAGCGCTTCTACGTAAATTAGTAAAAAATACATAAATACGGAGGCGCAAAAAGAAGTTGCGTGCGATGATTCTCCCCATTGAGTAAACTTATGATAAATACGATCTACCGTTACCAGATGAAGATAATAGTCACACAGCAATATCTAGTTATTCTCTGGGCCTCTGTATGAGGCAAATTTATACATTCACTCAGCAACGCCAAAAATTTTCTACTTCACGCTTCACTTGAGTTCTTTAATGTTATTCATCACTTCTTGATACAAGTCGTTGTTATTTTGACTTTGGAAAATGGCTGCTGCTTTTTGCAAGTCTTCAATCGCTCCTTGTTTGTCTCCTTGAGCAGCACGAGCATTGCCTCGGTTATTGTAGGCAGGTCCAAAGTTGCGATTGAGGCGAATGGCTTCAGTGTAATCCGCGATCGCCCCTTGTTTATCTCCTTGAGCAGCGCGGGCATTTCCTCGGTTATTGTAGGCAATGACCGATCTGGAGTCGAGAAGAATGGCTTGGTTGTAATCTTCTATCGCCCCATTTCTGTCTCCTAGGGTTGAACGAGCATTTGCTCGGTTATTGTAGGCTTCGGCGTAGTTGGGCGAAAGGCGAACGGCTTCGTTGTAATCTGCGATCGCTCCTCTATTATCTCCCAAGGCAGCGCGGGCATTTCCTCGACTGTTGTAAGCTTCGGCATCGTTGGGAGAGAGGCGAATAGCTTCGTTGTAATCTGCGATCGCTTTTTGTTTGTCTCCCATGTCAAAGTGAGCTAGTCCCCGACCTTTGTAGGCAGCACTATAATCAGGATTCAGGTTAATCGCTTTAGTATAAGAAGCGATCGCAGCTTGCGAGTTGCCTTTGACGTGCTGACTCTGTCCTTGAAGATATAATTTCCCAGCTTGGGATGTTCTAACTGCACGACGGCTGGGAGGAGTCACTCCTATTTCTGTTACCAATACATCTTTATCATTACTGCAAGAAACGCTAGTAATTGCGCTCAATGCGGTAACTAAAACTATAGTCAATGTTCTTTTAACCCTCACCCGCTTTTGCCCAAATAACCCCAGTTTCATAATTTGCTCTAAACCGCCATTACACCTGGATAAAATTAGATCTATCTTTAGTTAATTCTTGGCTTAAAGATTGATTCTAACTTTTCGTAGATGTACCAAGCTCATTAACATGACTACCCGATCTCTCCTAGGTTTAATTAACACTTATTTGCTAGATTAACCGGGAAATTTAAATAATAAATTATTAAGTATCAAACTTTGCACTATAGATCGATATGAAAGGTATTTCCTGAGCAGCCTGCCTTGTTCGTTCGTGTTCTTGGTTATACTTTCTATCTCTATCAAATTATTTATTTACTTGGAATTTATATTAAACTTTTTACTCAAAAATTAAACGATTATTTACTTGTTCTTTCAGCTACTTGGAATATCTAGTCACTCTCATCTTCATTTTCCTGAGTTTTGGGAGTCAGTCGCCAAGCGGTGCTTGTGTCGATATCTACAGAAAGTTGCTCTAGATTTTGCCCTAAATCTTTTTGAAGTTTCTGAGTCAGCGTCACAGGGAAATCTAAATTAATGCTTTGGGTTTGTACTATTCTAACTAATTCTGTAAACTGGACTTTTACAGTTTTACGCTCGTAACCAGTCAGCTTACAAAATGAAGTTTCTGATACATTTTGAGCTTGCATAGCTTTTTTAACTCGCTCTTGCAAATGCTCAAATTCTGAATTTAACAGCTTCCACTGTTCCTCAATTTGAGTATATCTTGCACCAAGTGTGATTAAATCTTCGTTTTCTGGGTCTAGGCTACTTTCTGCTTGTAATTCTAACAAACGACTGTGTATTTGAGCAAGATAAATGCAGTCTAAGTAAGCATATTCTATTTGTTCATCGGTTAAAGGCCGCTGTCCCCAATCGCTGCTTTGTTCTTGTTTGTCAATATAGTTAAAGTTACACAAGGTTGTAGCTAGAGTTTGGAGTTGATAGTTAGGTAGAGGTAAGAGATAGTAGGGAATTTTTTTAGCTATTTCTAAAGTACAAGTAATATTTTTGGCTTTTTTATTACCCAGTAATTTTACATCGTAATTAGCGTTGTGAAATACTTTTTCAATAGCCGGATTGAACATAATTTGCTCAACAAAGTGAACTATCAAATCTGGCTGCTCAAGAACATCCAAAATGTAAACGCGATCGCCACTCATATCTTCGGGGTCATCCAACACCTGAATCAGCGACAATCTGGGATTACGACTTTTATATTCAGCTACTTCTGTATCTATCCACAGGGTTTTAGCTGTGGTATATTCAGCGACAATGGCGCGAATTTCGCTGGCGGAAGTTAAGTATGGCATTAGCTAATAAGTAGGTCGGCGTGAAGATTTATCGTTCAAGCAAGGCAGAAGGCAGAAGGCAGAAGGGAAGAGGGTTTGAGTTAACTTTATTTAATACCAGTGTGGCAAAACTATTGGCACGCATAAACGCTACCAGTTTATCAATGTCTTCTTCTCGAAAGGCATTTGGGATGTACATGATACTTAACATTACTCCGGGCCTCTAAAGTTACCATACTCTCAAACTTCGTTGTAAGTCGCTTATCGTTCTTGCGAGGGTCAATTTTTATCTCTCAAGTTGGATAAACAAAGCCACTAACCCAAGTAATTCTATAAAATAAGCAAAAAAAGCAAATTTTCTCCTGTCCCATGCGTTACTTTGCATTAGCCACTGACTACGATGGCACAATAGCCGCAGATAGTCGTGTAACAAAGGATACTTTGACGGCATTGAAACAACTGCGGGCTTCTGGTCGCAAACTAATCTTGGTTACAGGTAGGGAGCTAGATGATTTGCTGCAAGTTTTTGAGCAAATCGATTTGTTTGATTATGTGGTAGCAGAAAACGGTGCTTTACTATACTGTCCAGCTTCTCGTCAGGAGAAGTTATTAGGCGAACCAGCACCAACAGAGTTTATTAAAGCATTGCGCGATCGCCAAGTTAATCCCCTCTCAGTTGGTCGCGTAATTGTCGCCACTTGGCATCCCCAAGAAACCGCAGTCTTGGAAACCATCCGTGATTTAGGGCTAGAATTGCAAGTCATCTTCAATAAAGGTGCAGTCATGGTACTGCCTTCAGGTATCAATAAAGCCGCAGGATTAGCAGCAGCGTTGGATGAGATGAAGTTGTCGCCGCACAATGTTGTGGGGGTTGGGGATGCAGAAAATGACCACGCCTTCCTCAGTGTGTGTGAGTGTTCTGTGGCGGTTGCCAATGCCTTACCGATGCTGAAGGAGCGTGTAGATTTTGTGACTGATAGCAGTCGGGGTGATGGTGTTATCGAACTGATTGATAAACTCATCGCTTCAGATTTATCAGAATTAGATGAACAGTTGCAACGACACAATATTTTGTTGGGTACTAAAAAAGATAATTCTGAGGTAAATATTCAGCCAAGTGGCTCAAGTATCCTACTAGCTGGCACTTCTGGGGGAGGAAAGTCTACCTTAGCAACAGCCGTGCTAGAGCGCATTGCTGAGCAAAAATATCAATTTTGCATTATCGACCCAGAAGGCGATTACGAAAACTTTGAGGGTGCGGTAGTTTTGGGTGATGCTGAACGCTCTCCCAGGCTGACAGAAGTCTTGGATTTACTGGAGAAACCCTATGAAAATGTTGTGGTTAACTTGTTGGGTATTGCTGTAGAGGATCGTCCTGCATTTTTTGCCGAACTATTACCAGCTTTGCTAGAGTTGCGATCGCGCACTGGTCGTCCTCACTGGATAGTTGTAGACGAAGCACACCATCTTATGCCTGCATCCTGGAATCCTGCATCGCTCACATTGCCCCAACAACTTGAGGGTATAATGCTAATTACAGTCCATCCCGATCGAGTTGCAGCCGCAGGCTTATCATTGATAAATACTATTGTGACTGTCGGTAATTCGCCACAAGAGAACATCAAAGCATTCTGCGAAGCTTTAGGCGATTGTCCGCCACAACTTGCCCCCCAAACCTTGGAAACAGGAGAAGCACTCGTTTGGTTCCGAGGAAAACAAACCGAACCATTCTGCTTTCGCATTGCTCCTGGGCATCGCGAACGCCGTCGTCATGCCCGTAAATATGCTGAAGGCGAACTAGAAGAAGATAAAAGCTTTTACTTCCAAGGTTCTCAAGGAAAGTTGAATCTCCGTGCCCAAAACCTGATTTTATTCATCCAGATAGCAGAGGGCGTTGATGACGAAACTTGGTTGTACCATCTGCAACGCGGAGATTATTCACGCTGGTTCCGCCAGGCAATTAAGGATGAATCTTTAGCTGAGGAAGCTGAAGAAATTGAGCAAAATAATCGTACCTCGGCTCATGAAAGTCGTGATGCCATTAAAGGTGCGATCGCCCAACATTACACCCTCCCAGCTTGAAAAAGCTACGGTGTACACACAAACGATCTGGCGTTGCATAACAGTGGAATGAATTGGGGTAAGCAGGGGAGGCAGGGGAAGCTGACAGGTGTAGGTTTTTTACGTTTTGTTCCTAAAACCCTGGTTTTAGGGTGTAAGGGTGTGGGGGTGTAGGGGTAGAAGAAATGATGATTAGAGCGTTAGTTTTATAGTCATTACTCATTGCTTGATTAAAAACCTACACTTGTGAGGGCAGGGGATGCAGGGGGAGAATTTTAGAAGTTGCTAAATCATCTCGCAACTATGCAACGCCAACGATCTAATCACCCCAAATCCTCTTCTGTAGTGGTGTGGTGTAAAAACATAAAAAAGTCGATTATTGCTGCGATCGCCTTGTCACGAACTCATCATCAGTACCCTGTATATAATGATTATATGGAAGATATCAGTATAATGAATAATTATGTTAGCTGAGGCATTCGTGAGGCAATACGAGATGCTGTAATGAAATTTGTTATTGTGCCATCGTCAAACTCATGAATTTCAAACCTCACCAAAGTACCTTTGACCAGAAACTTAGCGCAATCATTGGGCTAGCGATTGGACTGCTGTTCATTGGAGGTGGTTTTTGGGTGCGTAACATAGTCGCGCACGAGCGCACAACGCTAAACGAAACACGGGGTACGGTGGTGGATAGCATCAGTCGTCGCGAGCGCAACAGTACGAACAATAAGCAAACAGAAACCTATGCGCCAGTTATCGAGTTTCTAGCTAACGGTGAACCCACTCGATTTACAGGCAATTATGAGTCCTACCGCTCTAGTAACGGTCACATGGTGGTGATACGTTACGACCCTAAGCAACCGATAACCACCGCGCGGGTGGTGAATCCGCTTGAAGGCTTGGTATGTTGGGCAATGTTTGGCATAGGTGGGTTAGCTGTGGTTTCTAGCCTGGGCGCGCTGTTGCCTGTACGCTGGTCTTCAGGTGGGTGACCATAGCTATGTCGCAGATTTGGTAATCACAATCTCTCGATTTGTTTACCTTGGTCAGCGGACGGCAGTTTCAGATAGTCCAGCCCGATCGCAGAATACAGATAAAATTGACCGTAGCCCAAGTATTGGTGGCTGCACAGGTCTAATAGAGACATAAGTCTGCCTGAATGGCTAGATATCAGACTTTTTCAATGGAATATTGATTGCTGAATGTGAAGATATAGTATGCTACGTCATGGTGTTTAAAAATCCACAGTCATGAGGAAAAATCCCATACCATTACTGATGTGTGGAGTGGTTGTCAGTTGCGGGCTACCGTCATTATTAGTTCAAGCACAACAGTTGGTTTCTAATGCTCAAGTAGCAGCAATGGTAGAGGCGCTGCGACAGGCTGCACCGCAAACAGGCATCGAAAACGATGGACTTTACAGTCAATGGCAAATCAAACCAGAAACCCTCAAAGCTTGGTCAAAATATTGTCTCAAACGGGAATTAACACCTACGCAGTTTGAAAATAGCCCCGTAACCGCACGCTTTGTTGTATCCTGTATCACACGTCGTGAGTTAAACAACCAATTTCGCACTACTAGCAACAATGAAACTAAAGCTGTGCATGGCGTAGCTTGTTGGTGGATGACTGGCAACTATACAGGCTGCGATCGAGGCTTCAGTGCTGCCTACGTCCAAAAAGTTCTTGGCTTTTACCAACAGCAGCGATCGATTCCAGCAGCTAGTCCACCTGCATCACCAACAGGATCGCCACCATAACTTGAGATCGCGCCTTACAAAAATCCCCATGACCGATCTTGGCATAACGAGTGGCAAGTCTTGGTATCTGCCCAAAATGGCGGATGAACACCACTGGCCTCAACACATTACAACTGAAAGTTCAAGCAGGCAATACGGATGATGAATTGGATCGTCCTATCTAGAGTTTTTCACACTTGAGTTTGGCGATCGCAGTCAGTACACTAGGGCGATTTTTAGCAACAACCAGCCATTTTGGCAAACGACTAAATAGGCTTTGATTATGCCAGCCGTATTTAGGAATGCGCTGTGATTGGCGCAGTTTTGCCTGTATGTATTTTTCTAGTAGTAACAGATAGCATTCGTTGTATGCCCACAACAAATGATTGCGACAGGTTATCCGTAACTGTTCGGCAAAGGCCACTGCTGAGTGAATTAGAGCTTTGGGCTTAGTTTTCAGTACCATAAAGGCTTCATGAGGTTGCTGTAAATATTAGGTGATAGCCTGAATGCACGAGTCTAGACTACCTATTTAGGTAACATAGGTAATTATCAAGAAGTTTTATTCAATAAATCATGGCTTCGACTCCTCTCACACTTAACCTAGTTGAAGGTTCTGTCTCTTTTAGTTTTTCACCCCAGGCAGCACGAGAATTAAAGGCAGCGATCGCTCAATTGATGGAACGGCTGAAAGCTGTCAGTGCTAAAGCAACTCCAGGCACTAAAGCCACTCCCCAGCCTCCCTTAGAATATCGTTACACTGGTGAAGTCTTTGTAGAAATTTTCTGTAATCCAAATATTTGGCCTACACCCTTTGCTGCCAAAGTTCTACTAACTGTGCGCGATGTCAGCATTCGCTTGACTACAGAAGCGGAACTTACTCGGCTGATTGAAGATGTTAACCAGTATTTAGAACAAGTGGGCTAATTTATTGACTGGCGATCGCCAACTCATCAAATCTGCATAAATACACTCTTAGCTCGTAGCGAACGCTTAAACCCTTATTTAAGTGTTTAAGCCTTTACTACAAACTGACTATATAAAAACCCCTTTTTAAGCTACGGTCTACACAAGTCGAAAAACCCGCTTCACATTAACTTTAATTTGGTAGGGTACGTTATGGATGGAACGTCTTAACGCACCGAAAATCTCGAAAAGAAAATTTCAAGCGAATCTGGGATTACTCGGTAACAAAAGCACCTGAAATTACCTCATTGTAAATTTAAAGATAATTGAATTAGGCTGCAAGTAAGAAAACAAATTAATAAAAATTTGATTACAGCGATCGCGCTTACTTTGACCGGGCAATAAAGCTACGCAGCACTGGCTATTGAAACCTTTTACTCACGGATTTGATATCATTTGATTTTCTAAATTGAGCGATGCACTTTATCCTTATAATAATCGCTGAATATGTTTATATTGAAAGGATATTTATTAGTACTCGTACTAAATCTTCTAAACCTTCAGGACTTGAGTTTGGACTAATTGGCATTTAGCAGCAATGAATAGAAGGCAAGAGAAAGTTACTCAACTTCTTTTAGAGGCTGAGTTAAGTTGAATAGTTGAAAAAGAAGTAGAAACTAAGCAGCAGTTAGGTCAGCGTTCTTAA
>NZ_JAVRBR020000155.1:0-14769 GCF_034531165.2 Dendronalium sp. ChiSLP03b
AAGCCTTTCGAGGCTTTAATTTCTAAGTTTTGGCTATAAATTTTAGTTACTGTTAGAAAATAAAGGCTCAAAGCTTGACTCAATCAAAGTTTCAGAATCTTGCTTCGATTATTGTTTTCCGAGAGTGACAAAAGAAAGCTAAGCAGGTGTAAATCTGACAATTTTCCCTGTGTACAAGTCTGCATAGTACAGATTGCCATCCTGTCCAGTACTAATTTGCACGGGCGCTCCGGCGTTAGTCGCAAACCGCCTCACTGAGACGACTTTGCCTTCATTATCAAATGTTAAATTATCGATAGTTCCTTTACTCGCATTAGCAATAAACAAGGTATTTTGATAGATTGAGGGGAAAGTCTCGCCTGTATAAAAATCTCCCACAACGATCGCATCAGAATTGTTTCCAGTAGAATCGCGATAATGTTTGTAAGTGTAAGTTGGTGCTTTGGCAATGCCGCTATCATATAAGGCTTGTATTTTTGCGGCTATAGCTGAGTAGGAAGCATATGCTGATTGCTTGAGGCTGACGACATTACCACTGGCATCCAGACCACCTTCATAACCCGGCCAGCCAAAGTTAGCTCCTTTTATACCTATGTTGACCTCTTCCCAAGTTTGCCAGCCCACATCACCAATATAGGGAGTGTTGGTTTTTTCATCTATGGTGAAGCGGAAGGGGTTACGTAGACCATAGTTCCAAACTTTAGAACTATTGCTATTGGGGTTACTAGAGTTATAGAACGGATTATCGGACAAGCCTTCACCAGTAATTGCATCAATCCGCAGGAGCTTCCCAGACAGATTATTAGTATCCTGGACGCGAATTGCGCGGGGATCTACTTGGTTGTAGGAAGTACCATCACCAATACTAACAAACAGAGATCCATCAGTACCAAAGTGCAAACTACCAACTGAGTGAGATTCACTATCAGTCGCGATAAAATCCTCAACGTTTGTGATGTTATTGAGATTGTTAAGATAATCCTGCATACTAGTAAACAGCTTGCCAGTATTTTTGTTGAGAATTCCTGATGGTGCTAAGTTGCTTGTAACGGCTGTGCTATTGTCAGTGGGACGATTGATATACTGCCAAGTGCTGTTTTTACCTAGCAGAACAACTTCGCTGCCAGCTTTGGCAGTCGTGTAGTTAGTATTGGGATCGGCTTCTACTCGAATTAGGCGTGCAGCACGGTTCCCACGCTGATCGCGATTGTCCAATGTGCTGTTAGGATTGTTTTTAGGATTGCTGGGATCGGTTTCTGGCGGGTCGTAGGTGAACAGCAGGTAAATGTAGTTTTTGGGGTTGGTAGCCTTGCCAAAATCTGGATGCACGGCAATGCCTAACAAACCGCGATCGCGCGTATCATTTACCTGTGCAGAAATATCGATAAATGGCGTTGTTAGTAAAGTGCCATTCTGCATCAGCCTTACTATCCCATTTTTCTGGGCAATAAACATGCGGCTATTATCAGGTGTCCAGTCAAATGCTGTGGGTTGATTCAATCCGTCAGCTACAGTCTGTTTAGTAAAGCTACCTGGGTCATTGTCGATGATGGAAACGACAACCGTGTCTTGCTCCAGTCCTACCCCAGCTGCGTTCTTAAACTTCAAAGAAAACTTTTCGTTCGGTTCTGCGATCGTGTCATCTTTAATCGAGATAGAAATTGTCTTACTGGTTTCTCCTATCGCAAAGTTCAAGGTACCAGATACAGCCGTATAGTCAGAACCAGCTTTAGCAGTATCATCCACGGTGGTGTAGTCCACACTCGCAACCGCCGAACTATTATTCCGTGAAACGGTCACTTTAGCAGTACCGACATTCTCATTAACTTCTGGCTCGGTAAAGATGAGGTCAATATTGTCGTCATCTTGAATCGTAACTGTCAGAGTTCTCTGAGTTCCTAGAGTTGCGCCATCTGCTTCATCAATGGCTACAGAAAAAGTTTCATTTAGTTCCTTTAACGAATCGTTAAGGATAGGAATAGCGATCTGTTTGCTGGCTTCTCCTGGCTGGAAAGTAAGTCTGCCAATGATTTCAGTGTCGCTGTTTGCCGTACCGTAATCTTTCCCTCGTTCAGCACTAACAGCAGTAGTTGCATATCTGATTGAAGCAGTGCCACTTAAATCACCAGTTCGCACTATATTGATAATTGCATTACCAGCAGATTCGCTCAGAGTACCGCTCGACGGCCCCAAAGCAATCGTGGGTTCAGTTGGTAAATACAGTTGGGACTTGGGAATAATCTGTTTTGCCTGAGAGGGACTAGACCAAGAGAGTTTGGCAAGTGCGCCTCCGGCTTTATCGTAGTACTCCATTTTAATGTCGTACTTCTGACCTGCAACCAGTGCGATCGCGCCGCTAACTTCTGTGGGAGCTTGATCGACGAAGTTATTGACGATTTGCTTACCGTCTACCCACAACCGCACACCATCATCAGTAGTGGTGGAGAAGGTATAAGTCTCGCTATACCTAGCTTCCACTTGACCCGTCCAACGTATCGAGAAGGTATCGACACCCATGGACGCAGTAGGAGAACCTGTACCCCAGTTAAAGTTAACTGTCGGATCTACACGACTTAGCTTCAGGTTGGTGAAGTTTTGATTGTCGTAATACGCTGCATTGAGTCCCGTACCTGTGCCAGCTATATTGATTTGGAAACTGCCTATATTGCCAGCATTCGCAAAATTACCTTTAGTGTCGCTGACTTGGTTAGTTTGCAAGGCGATTGTATAAGTGCCATTGTTGGCAGAATTCCAAGTTGTTCCTTCTAGAGGATCGATTCTATAGGTGGCGATGCGCTGACTACCATTGGTGTTGTTGTCTACACTGACCAAAGTTGCCGATTGACTAAAGCCATTCGGCCCAGTCACAATTACATCGTTATTATCCAAGGTGGCAACATTAACGGCTGTTTCATCCTTGTAGGTGACAGTGAAAGTATAGTTGTCTCCACCACTTGTAGTTAGATTAGCAGCATTTACCGTGGCAGTAGGAGGAGTGAGATCGCTATTGCTATACAGTTGGGACTTAGGAATAATCTGTTTTGCCTGAGAAGGACTTGACCAAGAGAGTTTGGCAAGTGCGCCTCCGGCTTTATCGTAATACTCCATTTTAATGTCGTACTTCTGACCTGCAACCAGTGCGATCGCGCCGCTAACTTCTGTGGGAGCTTGATCGACGAAGTTATTGACGATTTGCTTACCGTCCACCCACAACCGTACACCATCATCTGTAGTGGTGGAGAAGGTGTAAGTCTCGCTATACCTAGCTTCCACTTGACCCGTCCAACGTATCGAGAAGCTATCGACACCCATGGACGCAGTAGGAGAACCTGCACCCCAGTTAAAGTTGACTGTCGGATCTACACGACTTAGCTTCAGGTTGGTGAAGTTCTGATTGTCGTAATACTCTGCATCAAGTCCATTTCCTTGAGATAGCGTAGTGTCGTTGGCTGCTAATGCAGATGAACTCAGAGCATTGGCATCGCTAGCTCGAGCTAAAGTTTTAGGTTGTTCCTGTTCAATTGCTTCTAAAGAGGATTTATTAGCAATTGCAGAATTTAGCGGTTTGTCAAGAACCGACGAACTTTGAACTTTGGAGTAATCATTCATTGAGATATATACCTCAAAACAATGTTGTAACTAATGCCTTAATACTTGTTTCAGGATTAGTTTTGTCTTGAAAATTTGGTAAAAATATGCGCGAAAGTACAAACGTAAATATATTAAGTTGCAGATTATATTAGCCTGTTGTTTGATTGATGCTGTCGCTACATGTCCTCCTGTATCTCATAGAGAAGCAGATACAGGGAAAACATCATCACCAGAAGTACTAGAGATTACTTGAAAGGAGCATGGTAAGTAGAGTTATTTTTATGTATGGAGTTACGATGACTAAGATCGCGCCACTATGTACTTACTATTCTTGAGAACTTCTTATCTAACTGAAAAGCAGTACCCAACAAAAGCAAGTGCATACTTGCATATTTAACAAAATATTTTTTACATTAAACTACTTAAGTATTTTCTCTAAATTAACCGATTACACATTTGACAACACATCTCGTTACTATGTCTATCCTTTTTGAGAGCATTGTTTAAATATTTACAATGATATCTAACTTTTTAAAGCTAGCTCAAATTTTCGATTAAACTCTCACGAAAATTACCAAAATACGGGATAATATCGCGTCGCCCGCATCATGAAGATACTAAGTATATAAAAATCAGATGAAGACAAACCTTTTATATTTAAAGATTTAAAAAATAAAACTTTTTATATAAAAATACACAGGATTGTTGCAGAAATTAGATAAAGTTATGTTGTACTTTATATGAAATTTATATTCATATTTAAGTAAATGCGTGCAAATATGTAAAGTTTTGTCAGCAAAAAGACCAACTGAAAGTAGGAAACATTACAAGTTAAACGTTTCACATTACCACTTTCCCCTAGACTAATGGCAGCAACCTTGTTTAACACTGGCTAAGGAAAGTGGACTTTGACTGAGACAAACAATTTAAACTCTACCCTCCAGAATGTCTCACGCAGGGAATTGCGAGATTTAGTGAGAACTCAACTGCAAATGCTGCTAGAGGCGGGCGACTTGCCGGGAGCAAAAGCGATTCTCGTACCTGTGCAGTATGCGGATATTGCGGAGGCGATTGAAGGTTTGCCAGAGGCAATGCACGCTTTGGCTTTTCGCTTGCTTTCTAAGGATGAAGCGATTGAGGTTTATGAATATCTTGACTACAGCGTTCAAGAACGCTTAATTGAAGAACTGAGAAGTCAGGATGTCCGTGAAATTGTAGATAAAATGTCTCCCGATGACCGCGCTAGGTTATTTGATGAACTACCTGCAAAAATTGTCAATCGCTTGCTAGAGCAACTTAGTCCAGGTGAACGCGCAGCTACAGCCCAACTATTGGGTTATGAAGCTGACACTGCTGGGCGAATCATGACTCCAGAGTTAATTTCTCTGAAAGAAAATTTTACAGTTGCTGTTGCCCTAGAGCGAATTCGTACCCTAGCGAATGCTAGTGAGATGATTTATTATCTTTACGTTACTGATGGCGCAAGGCAGTTAACTGGTATGTTGTCACTGCGCGATTTAGTGACAGCTCAGCCAGATGAAATAATTGGCGAAATCATGACCCGTGATGTGGTGTTTGTCCACACGGATACAGACCAAGAAGAAGTCGCCAGATTGATTCAAAGATATGACTTTTTAGCTGTGCCTGTAGTGGATCGAGAACAGCGTCTAGTAGGTATTGTTACTGTCGATGATGTGATTGATATTCTCCAACAGGAAACCACTGAAGATATCTACGCGTTGGGTGGCGTGCAGACCGATGGCGACAACTATTTTCAGACAAACTTATTAGAAGTTGCCCGCAAGCGGGTCGTGTGGTTGTTGGTTTTGCTGATTACCAACACCATAACGGGAACGATTATTAAGTCACAAGAGGATATTTTAGCAAAAGTGGTAACGCTGACGGCATTTATTCCCTTGCTGACAGGTACTGGTGGGAATGTGGGTGCCCAGTCTTCCACGGTAGTGATTCGCGGGATGAACACCGACGAAATCCGATCGCTGGGTACATTGCAGGTAATTGGACGAGAAGCGATCGCTGGTGCGTTATTGGGAGTAATGTTAGGTACTATCGCCACTGTATGGGCTTTCTTTCTGCAAGGGCGAATAGAAGTAGCGATCGCCGTAGGTACTAGTTTGGTAGCTATTTCTATTTTAGCTTCTATTTCAGGTTCAGCCCTGCCGTTTTTATTCCGCTTCCTCCGTTTAGACCCAGCGTTGATGTCAGCACCATTTATTACTACAGCAGTTGATGTACTGGGCGTTTTGATTTACTTTAATTTGGCGCGGATAATTTTAAAGTTATAAGTTATGAGTTATGAATTAAAAGTTATGAGTTGTGAGTCGTGAGTTAACTATTTTTTATTTAAAACTTGTCACTCCTGACTCATAACTTTTATAATTCTGATGCTGTATCTGGAGCGATGACTTCACCCGTACCCAATTGCAATATCAAGTCTTGATCGGTAATCAGTTCGCTGAGTTCCTTAACTTGTAAATTCATTTCTTCACAAGCTTGTCGTAGTTCTCGTGCAAAAGTGTTGAGATCGTCACCATAGCCACATTGGTAAGCAGCAGTTTCGATTCCCTGCTTCGCATTTGCTCTAGCACAATCTACTAGTTCTGTGCCATGCAATGGTTTTGCAGATGCCATAAGTTGTAGTTTCTATTTTTTAGATATTTGTCATTTGCTAGATTAGCAATTGTGCAACATCAAAGCATCCCTCCCATGGAAGACATGCGGATAGACTTAAGAGTTAAAAGTTAGGATTGAGTGAATAATTAAATAATTATAATAACTCCTATCTTCTGTACAGACGCGATTAATAGCGTCTCTACTCCTAACTTTTTTTCTTCAGCCGTTAATTACTTCTCCACCGTTGGGATGTAACACTTGGCCAGACATATAAGAAGCATCATCAGAGGCTAAAAATACATAGCTGGGTGCAACTTCTTCAGGTTGTCCTGCTCGTTGCATTGGTACTTGTTTGCCAAAATTTTCAACTTTCTCTTCTGGAAAAGTTGAGGGTATTAAAGGTGTCCAAATTGGGCCTGGTGCTACAGCATTAACCCGAATTTGCTTGTCTATCAAATTTAGTGATAAGGAACGGGTAAAGGCAACGATTGCACCTTTTGTAGAAGAGTAATCAAGTAGCTGTGGACTGCCTTTGTAAGCCGTGACAGATGTAGTATTGATGATAGAACTACCTGCTTGTAAGTGCTTGAGAGCAGCTTTTGTCAGGAAGAACATCGAGAAAATATTCGTGCGGAAAGTGCGCTCTAGTTGCTCTTTCGTAATATCCTCAATGCTTTTTTGCGGATGCTGTTCGGCAGCATTATTAATGAGAATATCTAGTTTACCAAACTCATCTACCGTTTGCTGTACAGCTTGCTGACAAAAATTTTCATCAGTAATATCACCGGCGATCGCTACAGCACGCCGTCCTTGTTTTTCTACCAAATGTTTTGTTTCTTTAGCATCTTCGTGTTCATTGAGGTAAACAAGGGCTACATCTGCACCTTCTTTAGCAAATGCGATCGCTACAGCACGACCAATGCCACTATCTCCACCCGTAATTAATGCTACTTTATCTTGTAACTTGCCACTACCTTGATATTGCGCATCATCTGCTTTTGGTTTTGGTGTCATTTCTGATTCGACACCTGGTGTTTCTTGTTGCTGTGGTGGCTGTAATGTTTGTTCCTCTGGCATAGAATTCTCCTAATAATTGACTAAAAATTTAATATGGGGAAATCACAATAAATAGTTGTTTACTTTTACGAATTCCAAAAATAAACCTTGGATCGATAATTCAAACCAAGGTTTACTTGTTACTTTGACACCTAATTGCAAATAGCAAGTTTAGTGTTCTTAACCCGGATGTAAGCCAAACTTAGTAATTTGACAACTGCACGTGACCGACCTTGTTTCTCCTCACACCTGACACACGCTTTTTTTCTGACCACGACAAACAAGTACACAACTCTCTTGTGATGAAGGATTTCTCCTATTCATCTGATTCAAGTTAACTATGGAAATTGCTGGAGTTTATCACTCTGTAGATGGAAACAAAATTGAAATATACTCAGTCTTAAGGCGTAAAATAAATTAATAATATTTCTTACTTGTCAAAGTAGTTTTATCTTTCTTGAATGCTGGAAGTCAAAAGACAAATCCGTACCAAAGCTATTTCTTGATTCTCTTTGTAGGTCGTCACTAGCTCATGTGAAAGGTAAAATATACCCTGACTTGAAAAAGGCAGAGGGCAGAAGGCAGAAGGCAGAAGGAAAGAAAGTTTTTTCATCTGTCCTGGTGTATGTAGTTCATGACGGCTACTTAATCTATTCCTAACCGCAAATACTCAATTTTGATACAAGCATCCATGATTACGTTTAGTCCTGCATCTAGGGCTTTTTGTGCTGAAGATAAATTAGAAATGCCTAATTGCGCCCACACGGTTTTGGCGTTGCAAGCGATCGCTTCTTCCACAATTTCTGGCAAGTACTCGGAACGGCGAAAGATGTTGACAATATCTACTGGTTGTGAAATTACCTTGAGAGAAGGATAGCAGGGCTGACCATCAATTATTTTGACTAATGGGTTAACAGGATAAACTGTATAGCCCACACTCCGCAAAAATTGAGCGATTTGATAGCTGGTGCGATCGCGTTTATCGGAGTGACCGACTACGGCGATCGTTCTGGCTTGGGTTAATACCTTACGCAGGGCATTATCATCTTTTTTGAGGTTTGGCATCGTTTGAAATATTGCTAACAGATGACTGATGATTGATGATATCAAGCCTAGTATGTAGCGGGCGCTCGTTAAACATTAAACAAAGCACTCCCCTTGCTTCCCCTGCTCCACGGCAGTTGCTTTACTTGGAAAACCTCAAGACCGCATTGCCTCCCCTGCTTTTTTAGGAGTCAGGCTAATCACTTGTTATTAAAATCTCTCCGTATCCCCTGCTCCTCTGCCCTTTGTCCCCCATCCCCTCATTCAGAGACTGTCACTGGTATCCCATTATCTGTAGGTTGCAATTGGAGTATGAAGGGAACTGCTTTCTTGACCCACTCTGAAATAGGTGTGTAAGCAGCGGCTTCTTCTCCAAAGCTAATTTTTAACATATCGGTATGAATGATTCCAGGATTGAGAGGAATAGCAGCCATACCATCAGGTAATTCTTGAGCTAAAGAACGAGTTAATCCTTCAATTGCCCATTTAGAAGCACAGTAGGGTGCAACTTCAGGGGAAGTAGAACGTCCCCAACCAGAACTAAAGTTAACAATGATGCCTCGTTTCTTTTCTACCATTGCTGGCACAAAGTGGCGAATTAAATGAAAAACCCCTTTGATGTTAATATCCATTAACTGCGAAAACTCCTCAGTAGGAACTTGCCACAGAGGTGCTGGGTAATTGATAATTGCCGCGTTATTAATCAGCAAATCTGGTGGTTCGTATTGACTGAGTAAACGCTCCGCCCAAGTTTTTACTTGCTGCTCATTCGCCACATCTATGGCAGCAAAATCGTGGGGCGAACCAAACTTTTGGCGTAGTTTCTCCACAGCAGCTTCTGAGCGAGCGCAACCTAAAACAGTATGTCCTTCCCGAATAAATTGCTCAGTCATCGCATAACCAAGACCCCGACTGATACCACTGATGAGGATGCGCTTAACCATATTTTCCTTGGCATTAAAAGCTGTTCACTACAAAGTAACTATTGCTGCTTAAAAACACGCAGTAATAGTTTAAGTCACAATATTAAGAGCTTATACCAATTCAAAAACGCTGAAAAGTACTGTATTTTTTCATAGTTTTAATCTTTGTTAAAAACTATATAAAAACAGAGCAATCCAAAATGATTTGTAAATATTTTGTTTTGACCGTTGACTGTCATCCGTCATCCACGAATTTATTTCAATTCCCATGGCATTGCTATAGCTTCCTCTTGATTCCATCCAGTACCTTGACAAAATTCATCTACCCAAGAAGCCAGACTACGGGCATTAGTGCTAGAAGATAGATCCTTAGAAATTTCTGATTGTATCTTCCCATTGCCATTGCTTTGAGCTTCTCTAGCTACGATGAGCGATGATATTTTGCCAGTGCTAGAAATTTCGGTAGCTAATGCTAGTGATGGCAGCGTTTTGGCGGTGACAGGAACCTCAGTGGTGATTTCTAGCGATCGCACTAGTTTGCGGTTGCTAGAAATTTCAGTAGCTAATGATGGTAATGCTTTGCCGTTGCTTTTAACCTCGTTAGTCATTGCTAGCGATGTTCCTGAAGAAAGCCGCCCAAGGGGCGATCGCACTGGTTTTTGCCGTATTATACCGACTGGTAGTTTGGTAGAGTTAGGCATCCTTCCAGAAGACTGAGGAGCAATCTTAGTTGCAACTGCGATCGCTGGTACGGGTTGGTGTGTGCGAGCAACCCCAGTTTTAGATATAAATGATACTACAGGTTTGTAACTAAGTGTTATCTCAGTTTGCTCTTGTTCCGAATGTAACGCCTTCGTAGGAGATTGGTATTTAGTGACAACCAATGGTACAAGCTTGTCCTCGCAAGGTTCCTCCTGTAAAGATTCACTTTGAACTTGGTCAGCAGTCAAAGAATGCTCTAATTTTATTGAACGTAATTCTTCATCAGGATTGAAGTTGAGGCCTAAAGCTGCAATTATGCGATCGGGATTATTATTTAGCTCCAAAATAAAACCAAGTATTTCGTCAAACTGGGCTTCTAAAACAGATAGAGTAGCCAAAATAAAACCAGACGAAGGACGGCGCAATCCATCATAAGTGCCCCAAACTCGCATTTTGACCAACCAAGTACGATTTTGCTCGTAGTAACTCAGCCACTTCAGTTTTAAAGATTGTCGTAGCTGCTGAATGTCCATTAGATGCCTCACTTCAATGAAAAATAGTGCAAACCTGTATATTTTTAACAATAAAGAATTCAGGAGTCAGCAGTCAGAATTCAGTATGAATTCTATACAAGTAGTGGATGAACATGTGGGTCTAAATTCCCCACTTATTGATTCTGAATTCTGCATTCTTCTTGAATTAACTTTATCCCTGCGGATGAAACCGATAGTAAAGCATCTGTTTGACCCTTTGACCACGCATTAAGTGATGTTCTACCAGTAGAGGTACTTCTTGGGGTAGAATACCGCTATACCAAACCATCTCAGGCAGCACTAAAAGCATCGGCCCATTGCCGCATTGTCCCAAACAGCCGCTAGCCATTACTGTCACACCAGGGACTGGCAAAGCTGCAAAAGCCGCTAATACCTTTGCTGCACCTTGCTTTTTACAGGTGCGATTTTGGCACACTCGCACACATCTAGGAAAAGATGATTGGTCTGTTTTGGGGAAGTTTGATGATTGAGTTATGTCAGTCATTTTTCGATGAACAAGTAGATGCACAGAAGAGAACGGGGCAGATGAGAGGGATGAAGGAGCAGGGGGACAAGGAAAAAATAACTCCTAACTCCTGTACAGACGCGATTAATCGCGTCTGTACTCAGCACTCACTAATCAACTGATAGTCCTTTTGAAGCCAGCCATTCGCGGTTGAATATCCGTGACTGATACCGGGAACCACTATCACACAGGATAGTAACGATGGTATGTCCTGGCCCCAATTGCTTGGCTAGAGCAACAGCTGCCGCAACATTAATACCTGTCGAACCACCCATTAATAGCCCATCTTTCCGCAGTAGTTGGTAAACGACCCGCAAAGCTTCTTTGTCATCTACCTGGATGGCATCATCAGCAGGTGCGCCTTCCATATTGGTTGTGACGCGACTGTTACCAATACCTTCAGTGATGGAATTTCCTTCTATCTTGATTTCGCCGATTTTGATATAGCTATAAAGTCCACTACCCAGAGGATCGGCAACAACGCATTTAATCGCCGGATTTTGTTCTTTTAGGTACAAGGCTACACCAGCAAAGGTACCACCAGTACCAGTTGCAGCTGTCCATGCATCAATTTTACCATCTGTCTGCGCCCACATTTCTGGGCCTGTGGTTTCGTAGTGGGCGCGACGATTGGCTAGGTTATCAAATTGATTCGCCCAAATAGCGTTTTCCAATTCAGCAGCTACTCTGCCAGATAGTTTGACGTAATTATTCGGATCTCTATAGGGTACAGCAGGGACGGGACGAACTTCTGCGCCTAGTGCTGTCAGTGCGTCTATTTTTTCTTGAGACTGAGTATCGGGAATAATAATTAGGCATTTGTAGCCTTTGGCATTGCAAATATGTGCTAGTCCAATGCCAGTATTACCAGCAGTTCCTTCCACAACAGTGCCACCGGGTTTGAGTAGACCTTTCTCTTCTGCATCTTCGATGATGTAAAGTGCGGCGCGGTCTTTGACGGAACCACCAGGATTGAGAAATTCTGCTTTTCCAAGGATTTCACAACCTGTTTCTTCACTGAAGCTGTTTAAGCGAATCAAGGGTGTGTTCCCAACTGTGCCAATGAAGCCATTTTTAATATCCATTCTGACTTTACCTGTGTGAGTATCTATAAAAATTTTGGCTTATTGTGGTGGCATGATTTACATCTGATTTGTCTAAAATTCTATGAAGACGCGATGAATCGCGTCTCTACAAGGGGGAATGGGGTGGTTGTTCGCGATCGCGTTCCCAATTGATTGGGTTATTGATAATATATTGTCTAATTTTATCGAGGGCGAATTCATCACGAATTATGTTGTCATGAAACCTTTCTTGCCATCCAAAACCTTCATATGTTTGATTAATTTCAAATGTACATCGTCCTTTGTACCACCTAATAATTTTAGAAAGGGAATTTTTAGACAACATCGGATTAAATAATCCAGTAACCCCGCCCCGTTCACCATCCCCCCTTGTAGAGACGCGATTCATCGCGTCTTCTTTTTGTATTTGATTAATAACTAAAATCCCATGAATATGATTAGGCATGACGCAAAATGAATCTATCTGGCAATTAGAAAAATGATTAGGAATCTCATACCACAATTTATAAGCAATTTCTCCAATTGGCGATCGCTGCATTTCACCCTGCACAACCTCACCAAAAAAGCATTTTTTACCGTCGGTGCAAATAGTAACGAAATATCCGGCATTGCTAGCATAACTCCACGCTGGCAAACGCGTTGAATCAATTCGATATTTACCTTTGTATTTAGGTTTGTTGTTTTCTGGTTGAGGATCGTAATGATTCATGATTACATCTTTGATTGATACAAAAATTTATGCAATTATTGCTTTGCATTGATGTAATTGCCAACCCAAAAAACTCGGAATTATTCTCACCATGTGAATGCCGGAAATAAAGACGCGATAAATCGCGTCTCTACAAGGGGCGATCGCAAAAACGATCGCATTTCTATTCTGTTTACAATATCTGTTTTATTAGGGGCGATCGTATTCCCTGGATTGCGGAAATATCAGACAGACCAAAACAATTGTAGAGACGGCGATAAATCGCGTCTCAAAAACCCAACCGTATTGACACCCGATTTATCGCGTTTCTATAAAGGGAAATTGTTCAAGGCGATCGCTGTTTCCACATTTTGCTTATGTTTTGGCTGGAGGAAGTATTTTTCTTTCCTACTCTCCATCTTTCACTTTCTCTTGTTGATACCAAGCTTGATAAAAATCTGGGTAGGGCATACTTTGGGCGCAGTTCCAGATAATTTTGTAGCAATAATTAAATCGCTCAAAGTCATTTTTGTAAGTTTCAGGTGATAAGTAATTGTTCGACCCAGTGACAAGACTCGGCATATATCTCTTTAACATAATTCTCTCTAAGACATACAATATTTTTTTTGAGGTAATGCCTATTAACTTCACCAAAACATCAATCGCTTGTTGGTTGCCAGAGTCAATTTGCACATTCTTTAGTGCCTTAATCGCTTGTTGGTTGCCAGAGTCAATTTGCCCTAAGCTAGATGCCGATTGCCATTGGATATCATCATCCAGTTGTGGATTGCCAATTAACTCCATCAAAACATCAATCGCTTGTTGGTTGCCTGGGTCAATTTGTTCTAAGCTAGATGCCGATTGCCATTGGATATCATCATCCAGTTGTGATTTGCCGATTAACTCTATCAAAGCATCAATCGCTTTTTGATTCCCAGGGTCAATTTGCCCTAAGCTAGATACCGCCTGCCTTCGGATATCATGATCCAGTTGTGGATTGCCGATTAACTCCACTAAAGCAGCGATCGCTTTTATGCGATTTGTCTGAAGCAATGCTGTCCTTGCTCCCTCTGCGATTGGTGCGAGAAATTCTACCCCCTCCAGTTGTTCAACCTTAAACTCGCCACAGCGCCATTTAACTATTTCCGCCACAATAGCATCTGAGTTGCAAGAATTTTTCCACTCATTTACCCCCGCAGCAGCGATAAAATAAGCGCGAAACTCATAAAATCCCCTTCTGACTTTATCAATAGCTCTGTATTCTCCGCACCCATCATCAAATTCTACCAACGCCTGAATAAACTCTTCCTTCTCCTTCCTCTCCACATCCTGACGTCCCAACCACAACAAAATCACCTCTTTCCACTGCGGTGCAAAAATGCGATAAACGCCTAGCGCGGGGTTGTCGGGAACATGATTCAGAAACTCGTGCCAATCATCGATCGCTAACGCTGCAAAATATTCCTCAAATGTGGGATGGTAGAAAGCGTAAACTTTCTCTTTCGTTGCTGATTCCGCAGCTAGTCCAACTTCATTTAGCCATCCCAACTTTAACGCTAACCAAAATAAAGAATTTGGCTGTTTTGGATCGCCTAATTCCTCACGCACAAACTTATGTCGTAGCCGAAACCGTGACGTTTCTCGATCAATTGCCCGTTTTGCTAAACGTCCCAACGCTGCGTTTAATTCCTCTTGCTGCTGTTCAGTGGTAGGGAAGCGGTTTTCTTTCCACTTGTAAATCTCTTCCACAAACTGCTGATAAAGTCCGGCTTTAGTTTCCGGTAAACCAGAAGATCCCCCCCTAACCCCCCCTTGAAAAGGTGGGGAAGCTTTTGCCCCCCTTTCTAAGCTACGGTGTACACACAAGTATGCCCAGAGCGAGTTTCCAGCCAAAAAAGGTGGATTCAAACAGATCTAGTCCGCGAACCAAAGTAGTAATACCAGGAGGTTTCTGAGACTTGTAACCAGACCAACCACCAATTCGAGC
>NZ_JAVRBR020000156.1:0-26484 GCF_034531165.2 Dendronalium sp. ChiSLP03b
GAATCCTTACAGCATAGGATTTTTACCAAAAATCTTGATTTCAGCCATTGTGTTAGAAAATAAACGCTCAAATGCTCGCTCTATCTACAGTTGAAAAATTGGCTACTATTTTTATTTTCCCAGAGTGACTAAAGAGGGTTATTAAAGTTAATAATAGAGTCAAAAAAATTAACCAAAATATAAACAATAACGATCGACAACAGAAGTTGGTAAAAGCGTAATACTAAGACACTTCAAGAAGTCTGAGGGATTAACTGCTAAAGGCTATTCCGCTATGATTAGCAAAGTTTTAACTGTAAGTATTTATGGATAACGATTTGCTGGCTTTTTTCGCGGGTGTTGGATTACTTATCCTCTATCTAATTTTCTCAGCATTGACTGAAATGGGTACTAAGCTACCTTGGAAGAAATAAGCTGATAGACAGAATTTGTTCGTTTAAACTCTTGAAAAGCTGAGATTTCTCAACCTAATAGGGCTTTGAAAAAGAAGCAAGCATCCTTTAGGCTAAGTTGACATACCCATAAACTGAGAAAGTGTCAAATGCGAGATCCAGAGAAAAACATTATTAAAATCGATCCTGGAACTTTTGTTTTGATTGTGTCTGTCCTTCTACTCTTGCCCCTTTTGTTCGCTGGGTTTTTCTGGCAATGAGCTTGTTTACAGTCAATGGTAAATAACTGCAAGCTGAATAACTAACTACTTGCAGTTCCCTTATTTATCTTTATTTGTTTTAGTTGGTGAGGAGATATCAAATGTAGCTTTGCTACCATCTCAGTGCGAGCTGAAACCTCCAATTTGCGAAACATTCTTTTCAAAGCTTGCTTGACAGAATTTTGCGTAATCCAAAGTTTTTCACCAATTTCGGAATTCGTTAACCCTTGTGCCACCAACTCCGCAATTTCTAGCTCACGGGGTGTTAGAGGGCTTTCTAAGAGAGTGTTAGAGATTTTTGGTGGTGTTGCCCGTAGAGTGGCGAGTTTTGCTGATAAATGAATGCATAAAGCGCTTAAATCGGCTAAATCGTTGCCATTAAAGGCAGGATTCCCCTTGTCTCTAGCCAAATTAAGCGTACCTACAAGACGACCATCACTAACAATTGGCCCGGTCATCACGTGTTCGTGGTCGTGGCGCGAGCAAAAATGCTTCCAGTCTCCTGGAGATAATATCAGTTGCTCGTGAGCGGGAGCGTGACGCTCAACCACGTAGCGACCAACGGGATTACTCTCTAAGCAGACTGCTGGAATGGCTGGAACATCATCAACCTCAGTCGCTGGGTCGTCTATAAAATAGATACCCCAATGTTGCACGCCAAAATGTTCGCCAATTTTATCTGCTAGAGCTAGTCGTAATTCTTGCTCATTGCCAACATTAGCGATCGCTTGAAATATAGCGTGAAGAGAATTAGGCATAAGTGTACCCAGTTGGGGTCTATGCGAGACTCAACAATTACTTCTATGCTAATACCAGCAAAGCTAAAACGCTAATCTAACTGGTAACGCTAGGAGAAGCACATGACAGTTACACAACTCTCTGCTCAGGAACTTTTCCGGGCTGCTTATGAAAACCGCTACACTTGGGATAAGAATTTTCCCGGTTATACCGCAGATATTACTTTTAAGGATGACGATAAAGTAATTACAGGTCAAGTTCGCATCAACGCCAATCTCAAAGCCGAAATTTTAGGTGTAGATGACGAACAAGCAAAGCAGGCAATTCACGGACAAGCGTGGGAAATCGCAATTCACCGCATCCGTCGCAGCTTTGAAGAAACCCACGGTGCAAACACTTTTAGCTATGGCGACACTGACTTGACAGATGCAGTGGAAATTTTAGTTGGTGGTAAGTCTGAAGGCGATCGCTACAAAGTCCGCAATAATGAGGTGTGCCTAGTTCACCGTCAAATTCACGGCGTTGTAGTGACAATTAACACTTTTAGCAGTCACGACACTGGCGAAGGCTACTTGTCCCACACTTATGACTCCGTATATCATGACCCCAAAACCGGAGAACAGAAAGGAGGCAGAAGTGAATTTACCGACGAGTACGAAAAGGTTGGAAATTATTTTATTTTGAATCGCCGCGAGATTCGCACTGAAACAGAAGGCAAACTGTCAATTCAGGAATTTGTCTTCTCGAACATTAAACTATTAGAGCCTGCTGCTTAAGCTATATCTGGCAAGATAAATAACAGCGATCGCTTGCTTAATCCCAAAAGCGATCGCTTTTGTTTTTGGCGCAACGGAGTTTAAATGCTTAACTTGAATATCTGGAGATATCTTTGGTCTTTACTATCTTTTCTGAAGCATTTTATCAAGGCTCATAGTACCTCTTTATTACTGCTGTTGCTTGGAGTTTTTATCCCTCTGGAGGTCTTTGGAGAGTTGGCAGAGGAGGTCTGGGAGAACGAAGGTGGCTTTGCGTGGGATGTACCTATTCTATTGGCAATTCGCCAGCAACATAATCCTCAATTAGATGTTTTCGCTTCGATGCTAACCAAATTGGGGGTGTTCTGGGGTGTTTTTCCTGTTGCAACTGCGATCGCAATCAATTTTTTTCTCCGACGACAATGGCGGCGATTTTCATACCTAATTATCACCTTAACAGGAAGTATTATTATTAACCGAACAGCAAAAGTACTACTACATCGAGTGCGTCCTCATCTGTGGGAGTCACCATCTCCAGAATTTGACTACGGTTTTCCTAGTGGTCATGCTATGTCGAGTATGACTTTAGTAGCCGCCTTGGTAATTCTCACATGGGGCAGCCGCTGGGAAAAGCCAGTTTTGATTGTCGGCAGTTTGTTCGTCTTGGCTATTGGCTGGACGCGGCTATACTTAGGAGTTCACTATCCCAGCGACATTTTAGCGGGTTGGACAGCCTCGATTGCTTGGGCAACTGGAGTTAGTCTGCTGTTCAAGCTACATCTGAAATAGGTAGACCAAATTGTTCTACTACGATCGCTTGCTGTATGACTCGCAAGATGAAGATTTTAAAGATATAGTCCATTCCAAAATTAGTATTAAGTAGGTCGGTGTGAATATTTATCGTTGAGACAAGGCAGAAGGCAGAAGGGAAGAAGGTTTGAGCTAAGTTTACTTTTCGTTACATAGTTATGTTTATTTGCACCTTTCTACTTAAACCCTCTATTGCGATCGCCCAGTGGCGAACGGTTTACGATTGCGTTCTACTAATCCATCCCACTGCACAATGAGAGTACTGCCCATTTGTTGCTGTTGCTTTGCCCACATTGATAACAAATCGAGACAAGAGTGATCTATATAAGCCAGCTTGTCTAGATAGATATGTAACTCGGTTCCAGGTGGCACTTGTTCTAGAGTGTTCGCCAATTTTGGTAGCTGTACAAATGTTGCTGCTCCCTGTAGATGAATGTCTATTTGTCGATCGTTATGATGTTCCACATGGATATTTAGGATGGACATTTTGTAAATTAATGTCATTGCTGTCAGTAAAATACCAATCAGCACCCCTGTGAGTAGATCGGTGGTCACAATCCCGACTAAAGTTGCAAAGAATATCACCAAAGGAAAACGCCCGTATTTCTTCAATTGGCGAATGTGTTCTACTTCGATCAGTTTGTAACCAGTGAAAACTAGAATTGCTGCGAGGCTAGATGTAGGAATCATTGCTAGTAAGAATGGTGCAGCAATTACTAAGACGAGTAGCCAGACACCGTGCAACATTGCCGAGAATCTTGTTTTTGCACCTGCTTCTACGTTGACAGAACTGCGGACAATTACTCCTGTCATCGGTAAAGCCCCTAATAAACCGCAAACCATGTTGCCAAATCCTTGTGCTGCCAATTCTCGATCGAAATCGGTTCTTGGCCCGGTATGCAGACGATCAACGGCTACAGCAGATAGCAAACTTTCTGCACTGGCAATAAAGGCGATCGCGATCGCTTCCAGCAGCACTGGTGCTTGAATTAAGCTTGGTAAACTGCTCAGTGTTGGTAGTTGAATTGCTTCTAGCAGATTTGCTGGGACATCAACGTAGTCAATTGGTAAGCGATACACTGTGGCGATTGTGGTAGTGACAATTACACCAATCAGCGCACCAGGCAATAATTTCAAACTACGCGGCTTAAATTTATCCCAAAGGATAATAATGATGATAGTTGTCAAACCTAGCAGTGCTGCAATGTGATGTACGCTACCATCCATTGGAAAGATAGCTTTATAAATGGTGCTGGGAATAGCAATTAAATTTTCGATGCCATGTGTGCGTGGTTTGTCATCAAGCATGACATGAAACTGGGAAGCAAAAATTAAGATGCCAATACCTGCCAGCATTCCATAGATCACAGCTGGAGACATGGCGCGAAACAACTGACCAAGTTTGAATATGCCTGCAAGAAATTGAATTAAACCCGCTAGTAGCAGAATTGGCCCGACCATTTCAATGCCATATTGTTGAACGATTTCTGCTATGATCACCGCCAACCCAGCAGCTGGGCCACTAACCAGCAGCGGAGAACCAGAAACAGCACTGACAACGATTCCGCCTACTATCCCTGTAATTAACCCACGAGCTGGGGGAACACCAGAAGCGATCGCAATTCCCATACATAAAGGTAAAGCCACAAGAAACACCACAAATGATGCTGGTATGTCTCTAGTCAATGAGAGTTTGTCTGTGATGCTTATCAGGTTTTTCATAAACTACTCCTTAAATGAAAAGTTGTAATTTTGACTTACTGAATTAACTGCTCTGACGCAGCAGAAAGTAGACTTGCAGTCAACAGAATTGCAAATCGAACTAATATTCAGGAGGCTGAAATGTTTATTAATAAACTTCGTTATCTGTTTATGACTATCTGCTTGCTGCCTAGTTATTTACTTATTGTTTTGTACTTTTAATCACTTAGTATTTGGTAAATCAACTACTTCTATCAACAACTCTTGACTTGAGATTCAGACTTGAGAGTGCTAAAAAAATTGCCTCACATGGTTTTAGATGGGTTAATTTTTAACTATCGTTACCATTCATATTTCTTAATGTGTACTCAGAGTATGAAGTATTGCATGAGATAACCATGAATAAATCATGAGAAATTTTTCATATATGAAGTTATATGAAGTTAGGAATCAGGAGTTAGGAGTCAGTTGTCAGGAGTTATTATTCTCCCCCTGTCCCTCTGCCCCTCTGCCCCCCTGCCTCCCTGCCTCCCCTGAACGCAAGCGATAACCCATACCTCTAACTGTCTCAATAAGGTTGCTGCCTAGCTTCTTGCGGAGATAACCTACGTAAACATCAACAATATTTGAACCTGGGTCATAGTCGTAACCCCAGACGTAACTGAGCAATTGCTCTCGGCTGAGGACTTGTCCGGGATAACGCAGAAAAATTTCCGCTAGAGTAAATTCTCTGGCGGATAGTTCGATAGGACGATTACTGACTTTTACATGACGGGTACGCAGATCGAGAACAACATCTCCTACAGAGAGTAAAAATTCATCTTTGACTCTGGGTAAGTAGCGATCGCGCAATCGCAAGCGGACTCTTGCCAAAAGTTCCTCAAATCGAAATGGCTTAGTAACGTAGTCATCAGCTCCATTTTCCAACCCATGTACTTTTTGTTTCACATCGTCAAGTGCACTGAGAATGATAATAGGTAACTGCTCACCCTGACCGCACAATTCTTCCAACACTGCCCACCCATCTTTGCCGGGAAGACCAATATCCAGAATCAGTAGGTCAAAATTATTACCGCTAGCCATGGCAATAGCTTCTTCACCGTCCTTGGCAACAGCAGTGGTGAACCCATTAGCCCTAAAACCCTTTTCTAGAAAGCTAGCAATGCGGGGTTCATCTTCGGCGATTAGAATCCGGTTCATGTAGTAATACCTCCTGATACTAAGTTGAGGGGGCAAAGAAGCAGAGGGGCAGAGGGGCGGGGGGGGAGATTTAACTCCTCTCTCTATTGCATCCTCTGAAGTTCGGAGCTGAAACTTTCTCCCTTGCTCCCCTGCTTTGTTATCCCTTAGTGACGCTCTTTGAGCGCAACTCGGTATGAGGTGGTTCTAGCGGAATGATTAAAGTAAAAGTAGATCCAGCAAGTGCGCGACTAACGAGTTCAACTTTACCACCATGAGATTCCGCGATCGCGCGTACAATCGATAATCCTAAACCGGCACCTTCAGAACGACGGCGGCTACCAGAACCGCGAGCAAATCGCTGAAAAATCCGCTTTTGGTCGCTAAGAGGGATGCCTTCACCTGTATCACGTACCCAAAGATGTAGTTTATCTTTGATCGCTGCCGAACCAAGCGCAATAATATCGCTTTGTTTGGTGTACTGAGTAGCATTCTGAGCTAAGTTCATTATTGCCTGTGTCAGCCGCTGACGGTCGCCTACAATCCGACATGAAGCTACGGACTCCAAGCGCCAGTCTCTTACAGCTAAAGCTTTAGCTTTGGCATACAGTTCTTCTGTGAGCGAACTGATTTCTAGAGTTTCTAAATTCAAAAAATCGGGTTGCTCAGCTTTAACTAGTAATAGCAAGTCATCAACAAAGCGATTCATGCGATCGAGTTCGTCGGTAACTAATTCTATAGTTTCTTGACGTTCTTGGGGATCGTCGCCCAGCAGTTCCAAATGACCCCGGATAATTGTGATTGGCGTTCGCAGTTCATGACCGGCATCATTGATAAAATCTCGTTGAATGGCGAAGGCTGCTTGCAACCGTTGCAACATTTCATTGAAGGTGATGGTCAGTTCGGCAATTTCATCTGAGCCTTTTACAGGAATACTTCGCGTCAGGTCAGACTCAGTAATCGAGCGAGCCGTTTCGGTAAGTAGGTGTAGAGGTGAAAGCACCCGTCCAGCCACTATCCAGGCTACCAAGGAAGATACAATCACAACAGCGATCGTTACCCTCATAATCGCAATGACTACATCATTCACTTCTTGCTGTTCGTCAAGGGTGGATTGAGCTACTACAAACACCCCGTGAGTTTGCCCCTGAATTATTGGCTCGGCTCGATAAACTATAGTATCGGTAGGAGTAATTAGCTGATTCTGTTCGGGCTTAGTCAATTGAGCAAAGTACTTTGCTAGCTCTGAATCTTGTTTTAAATAACTGGGAAGAACTTTTGGGCTGGATCTGTAGATTTTACCATTTAACAACGTCACCAAAAATTCGTCATCATCAGGTATATTGCGGTTAATAAATATCTCAAAAATGAAAGTAATTTTGTTCTCAAATATTTTATCTTTTCGATAATTGATACGATTAGTAAATAGTCTAAATTCTGCTATTTCCTGCTGCAAAGACTTTTCGATACGCTGTTCCATACGCACATAGAGAAAGTGACGGATTGCCAGGATTGAGACAAAAGCGGAGATACACATTAACACAACATACCAAACTAAGATACGGGTGCGAACGCTAAAAAATATCCTGTACCATTTAGGAACTTGGTTTGTTCGTGTCATTCTTCTTTTGTTACTTTAGCTGCTTTGGTTGAAATTTCACCTGGTAAAGTGTTTGCAATATTCTAGCTTGGAATTTTCTATGGATTTGGTAATAATCAATGCAACGAAAGGATAGGAATATTCAAGAGATATTGTTTGATATTAAGTAAGTCGGCGCGAATTAACCTAACTATATAAAGAAAAATAAAACACTGTGCTTGGCTCTGAGTAAGCGCTGACTATAAACATTTAATTTTTTACACCGACTTACTTAGCTTTGAATATAAACACTGTGTATAAATAATAAATTATTTGTTAAGCTCAGGATTTGAGCTACCTAAAGCAAAGTCATCTTTTAATATCTACATAAATCACAAGTTAATTTCATAAAAATTTAATAATTTTTCATAAAAAACTGTTCGCTATTCCCTATTCCTTGTTCCTTTCTCTAATAAATATTTCACAAGTAAAATGGTATGAGCTTATCCCATGTCATGTTACCAAAGATAGGGATAAGCCAACGTTTTATCTATCAATTTAATGGCTCGATGATGGTTATTAAGCCGTTGCTATTAAGTTTTTTCGATATTTCATCAGCGTTATAACGGTTGCTAAAGACTCCAGCTTGCATAACTCTTCGACCCTGCCAAACTGTGGAAAATGCTCCAGGGGCAAAGAATCGCACTAAATCCTGCTCTCTGTCAGTGAGAGTTTCCACAACTACACGGTATCGGACACCCATCTCCTTAGTTATGGTGGGCGGTACATAACTCCCACCATAGGCAGTTGTATAAGTTTGAGGTACTGGTACTTTTGACATATTGGGAGTATTACCAATAGGGATATTGCCATTAGGAATTGGCAAAATAGCTAGATCGGTCTGGGGATCGGTTTTTGGTATTGGCGATAATTGCCTTTGCTCCTGCCCTCTCAGTCCTGCTGAGTTGGATGGCTGCTGGGGTGCAACAAACTCAATTGTGTTGGGATCTATATGCACATAATTGAGTTGTCGCGTATTAGGTTGAATTGCTGGCAAAGGAGTTATTTTTCCTATATGGACAACTGGAGTATTTGTAGGTGTTTCTCTGGCTGCTAAGCTGCTAGGAACAGGAAAGCCGCCTACTGCTAAGGTGGGTGGTTGTTGATTATATGTAGGCACAGTAAGTGGTACAACGGCTGGCTGCAAAGGCAACAATTGACTGTTGAGTTTTCCAGCACTATTATTGCTGGGCGATGTTGCTATTGGCTGGTTGGAAGTATCGGAAGCTCTAGGAGCAGAAAAGGCAATCTCTGGGCTGGGTGGAATTTCTGAAATTGCACTACTGGGTGCTGTGGAGGGTTGAGAGTTATTCGCTACTGGTGCTGTTTGAGCGTTGATATCTACTTTGCCAGCGATCCGATCGCTAGCGAAAATATTGCCACCAGCAAAAATCACCTGTTTGGCAGCGCTAGCATTAATGTCATAGCGAGTATTGTTACGAAATTCATTATTGCCGGCTTCGTTAGCACTACCCAAATCTGGGAGGGATTGAGCGATCGCAACTAAACCATCTTCTTTACTATCTTGAATTAAGTTGTTCCGTAAAATCGGGCGAGCATTGGCTTGCACTAAAATTCCAGAGCGGTTGTGCTGAATTTGATTACCTACCAGTACTGGCGCAGCATTTTGGGTAATATTAATCCCAAAGCCCGTTTCTTCAAAGATATTTTCTCGCACCTGGGGGCGGGAATTGCCGCCAATTGTGATGCCATTTGCCCCATTACGATAAAAGTAATTCTTGCTAATTGTGGTAGCACTATTGCCAGCTACAGAAATTCCATCCTGGGTATTGCCAGTAAATGTATTTTCTGCGATCGCTGGATTACTCGATTCAATCCACAAGCCGTAACCACGGGGATTGGGGTTGGTGACTGTCACCCCAGTCAACTTTCCTTGATTTGCCCCAACAATTGTGACATTTTGACCGCCAAAACTCCGACTGAGGTATTCGCCACCTCCCTGGATTGTAATTCCCTGGCCTTTGTTGGCAGCATCCCCTTGAATGGAAACGCCCGCTTTCAGCATGAGAGGAAATATCTCTCCAGCCTCAGCGCTATAAGTACCTGGAGAGAGCATAATTACTGTGTTAGAAGTGGCTAATCGCAGCGCTTGGGTAATTGTTTTCACAGGAGCGCGTTCGCTACCATTGCCCCCAGTGTCATCTCCGATACTTGGGTTGACAAATAGCACTTGAACCTGAGACATTGTTGTTTCACCTAGGGGCATCCGATCGCTTACGGATGGTATCTGAGCTACGACGCTGCTGAGGCTTCCACCCAGCAATGTCATGCTTGTCAATCCCACGCCAACCGCAAAACACAACACTGAAAAACCGGAATAAGGCGTTGCTAATCCCAGCCAAGGGTTTGGTTTATCTACCTGGGAAATTAGCTTTACTTGCAGGCTATCTGCTTTACGAGATTTGGCGAACACAAGGGGGGGAACCAATTTTACACTTCTCCTTAGAAGTAACAATAAATTTTTATACTGTCAGAAACATAGTAATGTCGATAATGTAATCTACATATTGACCTATTGGCTATTTTGCATAGAAAGTAATTAATAAAGGAATAAGGAGTGGGGACTAGGGACTAGGGACTGGGCACTGGTGACTGGGGAAGAATTTTCTCAATACCTAATACTCAATACCTAATAGCCAATACCCAATCCTCAATCTCAATACCAATATCCAGTAAATTACCAATGCGAAGAACATTGCAACTATGAAAGAGGCTGGCTATTACGATGAAAGCACTAATGGGGTTGTTGTAATGGTCGAGCCATACAGCCAAAAAGAGCTAATACAGCAAGTTGTTTACCGCATTTTAGATGCCAATTTAGACCGCGCTCGTGAAGGCTTGCGAATTATTGAAGAATGGTGTCGTTTTGGGTTAAATAATGCCCAATTGTCTGCGGAGTGTAAACAGTTGCGGCAAGAGATAGCGATTTGGCATACTGCTGAATTGAGAGCGGCGCGAAATACACCAGGCGATCGCGGCACGGAATTAACCCATCCTCAAGAAGAACAACGCTCTAGCGTCAAATCTTTGTTGCAAGCCAACTTTTGCCGCGTTCAAGAAGCATTGCGGGTTTTGGAAGAATACGGCAAGCTTTACCACCCCAATATGGGGCCGGCATTTAAGCAGATGCGCTATCGGGTTTATACCCTAGAAAGTAATTTGATGGGTTATCAGCGCCATCAGCTGCTTTTGCGATCGCGTCTGTATCTTGTCACTTCCCCGTCAGAAAGTTTGTTAGCAACTGTGGAAGCTGCCCTCAAAGGTGGATTAACTCTCGTGCAGTACCGTGATAAAACTGCTGATGACACCTTGCGTCTGGAACAAGCGACAAAGCTACGGCAGCTATGCCACAGTTACGGGGCTTTGTTCATCATCAATGACCGAGTGGATCTAGCTTTAGCGGTGGATGCAGACGGCGTGCATCTAGGACAGCAAGATATGCCTATTGCCATTGCCAGACAATTACTTGGCCCCCAGCGATTAATAGGTCGCTCGACCACAAACTCTGATGAAATGCAACAGGCAATTACCGAAGGTGCAGATTATATTGGGGTTGGGCCAGTTTATGAAACTCCGACGAAAGTGGGTAAGGCAGCAGCAGGTTTAGAATACGTCAGCTATGCTGCTGCAAATAGTTCTATTCCCTGGTTTGCCATTGGGGGAATAGATGCAAATAATATCAATGATGTGATTGATGCGGGAGCAGAACGTGTAGCGGTAGTGCGATCGCTCATGCAAGCTGAACAACCTACCCTAGTGACACAATATTTACTGTCACAGCTGAATCGCGTCAAACCAGAGACATAAAATTAAAAATTAAAAATGTTTTTTACAACTTTGTCACAAATTTTAATATGCTGTTACTCACAGCGAAATATGAAAATCTCTCTTTCCCAGTCCCCAGATAGTTTATGTCTAACGAGATTACGCTTGAGGTAAATGGGGAAACTTGTAGCTGCTCATCCCAAACTCTTTTACCTGATTTACTCCAGCAGTTGGGTTTTAATCCCCGTTTAGTAGCGGTGGAATATAATGGTGAAATTTTACATCGCCAGTTCTGGCAAGAGACAAAAATCCAAGCGGGCGATCGCTTGGAAGTAGTAACAATTGTTGGCGGCGGTTAACTTAATAAACCATTGGGAACAGACTCAGTTTTGTAAAGCAAGCGGTGCAGGGTTTTACGCTTGGCTAATTCTTTACCTTGGCGACCGAGTTGCTCGCGCAATTGTTGATTTTGGCATAATTGTTTGAAAGCTTGAAAAACTTCATAGCCAGACTTAGGATTCACCAGTATGCCATTTTCTTGATGGCGAACTGCATCAATGACAGAACCCAAACGAGAAGCAATTACAGGTTTACCGAAGTAACTTGCTTCTAAGTAAACAACGCCAAAACCCTCCAGACTGCTAGCCTTGGTGTCTAATAAGGTCAGCATGGCAAATATGTCACAGGCTGCGTAGTAGCCAGATAATTCGCGATTGGGTACATATCCTGCAAAGTGTACTCGCTTATCTACTCGCAAGCGATGCGCCAGAGATTTCAGTTCTGATTCACATGGGCCTTGGCCGCAGATGATGTAGTGGACATCTACGCCAATGGTAAGCAGTAGTGGTATGTTATCAATCACGCGATCGAAACTTCTGTGTTTCACTAGTCGTCCTACTGAGAGAATGACTACTGCTGTTTCCGGAATATTGTAGGACTGACGCACGCGCAGACGTAATTCGTCTAGACTGCCTTGACTGGGTTCCCCACCAAATTTTTCCGGTCTAATCGCAGGATTAATCACATGGGTAGGAGTTTCTAAGCGAAAAGTATTTCTGAGGTAATCTCGCGTAGAAGAATTATTACAAACAATCGCTTCGGCTCGTGTCAGTGTCAATTTAAATAGCGATCGCCAAAAAGGATTACGTAAAGCACTAAGAAGATCGTTACCATGTAGGTAAATAAAAAAGCGTACAGGTAGAAGATAGCTTAGTAACAACAACGAAGGAAACTCGTAGCTGTGACCCCACTCAATATAGCGGTAGTGATAGCGAAAATAAAGCCTGATAGCTAATACAAACGAACAGACTAAATTGCACAGCGGCTTTAAAAGACTCCCCAGAAAATGACCTAGCCAGTATCTAGGATTTGGCCAACGATAGACGGGAAACTGCTGAGATCGATCGAATACCTTATCACCCGCACAACTAGCCGCTAGAACAATCACTCTTTCCGGATCTTGAAGACAACGATTATAGAGATATTCTCCAATTAGAGCCTCTTTTGGCAAGAAAAGACGGGATATAACTAAAATGTCTGGGGATGCAGTTTCGTCTCTAATTTTTGTTCCTAGTTGTGAAATATGTTCCATGTTAGTTTTGATAACTTCAATCTCAAGTATTTGTAATTGTTCATAACCGAAATTAGGACGAGGTAAATTAATATTATTTTGCTCCTATGAATTTTGATTTACTAATTTGCTTGTTCCATCTTTAATCAAATCAAAATGTTCCATCAGTTTTGACATTGCTTTAGCTAAAGCTTGGGAGTTAACTGAGGTATGGAGCAAAATGCTTTGTTGCTCTATGGTGATTGCTATGGATTGGGGACTACAGGCTAATTCCTCAAATCACAGTTACGATGAGGATTATCTTTAAGATAGGTTGAGGAACAATTCCTGTTAATGATTCGATCGGGGAATATACTGGCTATGTATCTAAGTTTCTCCTTTTTTATCATGTTCGCCAACAGTCTCTTCGTAAAAACTAGGAATTTAGATGTTTTTTGTCAAAAATTTTCACAATCTGTAATTAATTTCAGGATGGTAGAGATATTTATACCTATCATTGACACTCTATAGTTAAAAGCTTCTAGTTTTTAGGTGAATGTATTACAAATACTTAAGTAATATTCTAAAACATTAAATATAGAGGTTTTATTATTATTTGTGTAAAGTGTTTGTTAATTAATCGTTTTCTTTATTATCTTTCAAACCTAAATTTTCTCTAGGCAAGTAATAATTAACCAAAACCAAAAGTTGATAGGCAATTATAGCTAAATTGACTAAAAGTAGCTTCTTCTTAAGAGGCTATAATGAATCGCCACACATATTGTGCCAAAATGCCATAAAATTTTTGACATTTTAGTAGCCTATCTCATTGCTTGGCTATGAGAACAAATGTTTTATTTTTGCCAATAAACTACTTTCGTAGAAATTATTTTGGGTTCTATCAAATGATTACCAACTAATTATTTTTAATAGATAACTGAATGGTTATAACTTCATCACAATAGCTATCTCAGGATTCGTCAATCCCCATTGTAAGTTGGCTAAATAACTTGCATACTGTAGTTTAGATTACTAATTTAAATTGTCAAACGTGCTTATGACTCCACACTTATAGATTTGCTAAAGATGAGAATTGGTGGATGCACAATTTTTGAGTAAACACTAGCTTCTACAAATAATCATAACTAAAAATATCTCTAATTATCACTTAAAGATTACGGCGATCGCTTAATAAAAAAGGTGAGCAGGGGGGCAGAAGAGCAGAGGAAAGAGTAGAGACGCGATTAATGAGCCAGCGCGTTGCGGGGGTTCCCCCCGTTGTAGCGACTGGCGTCGCGTCTCTACTCAGCACTCGTTAAGTATCCGGAGACAGAAATAATTAATTGATTCCAAAGTCCCAGGATAGGGGCTAGGTTTTGAGGTACGGTTATCTACTACAGAAATCCTCCCTCCGCTTGCTGTCTAACCAAGATAAGACGCGGTAGATTGGATATGTAGCCGTCAAAGATGAATGTTACACAAAGCTACTGCCAATCAAGAACTCGCTAAATTGTTACGGGCTGGTACCACCACACCGGAACATCCCTATCCTACGGGGAGCAATCATAAGCAATACCATTTTTCAAGTGACTGTGCTATGCGTAAAAAACTACAACAAACCATCAAACCGCTGTTAAAAACTTTCTTTGTCCTGAGCCTAGTGTTAGCTATGGCACTTGGTCACGCCGATGGAGCATTAGCTGCCCGCAGTGGTGGTAGGATCGGCGGTGGTTCATTTAGAGCGCCTTCGAGCCGCACTTACACACCGCGCACCTATGCGCCTCCTGGCGGCGGAGGATACTACGCACCAGGATATGGTGGTGGTTTTGGCTTTCCTTTCCTAATTCCCTTTTGGGGTATAGGGGGAGGTTTTGGCGGTTTGTTCAGCATATTAATTTTCTTAGCGATCGCCAACTTTTTAGTACAAAGCTTCCGTCGTGCTAGCAGTGGTGAAGTAGAAGAAACAGGCTACGGCAACAACCCCCCTGTTTCTGTAACGCGTTTGCAAGTTGGGTTGTTAGCTCAGGCGCGCGATCTGCAACCCGAACTCAACCGCATTGCTGAAGCTGCTGATACGAACTCTCCAGAAGGAAGAGCAGAAGTTTTACAAGAAGCTAGCTTAGCCTTGCTCCGCCATCCAGAATATTGGGTATATGCAGGTGGTGGCACGCAACAAGCTAAATTAAACTCAGCTGAAGGTCAGTTCAACCGTTTGGCGCTGGCAGAACGCAGCAAATTCAGCGAAGAAACTCTTTCTAACGTCAATAACCAACTCAAAGCAGCGCTTGCCAAAGAAGCATTACCAGCTGCTGATGAACTCGATAACCCAACTCGTCTAATTAGCGAAGGGCCTGGGGAATATATTATTGTTACCTTATTGGCAGCAACACTAGGCAAGTTTGAAATTCCCAAAATCAACAGTACTGATGACTTGCGTCAAGCTTTGCGGCAAATTGGTGGTATTCCTAGCGATAAACTTCTGGCAATTGAAGTTCTTTGGACTCCCCAAGCTGAAGGTGATGTGCTGACATCTGATGATGTACTGGCAGAGTATTCTGATTTGAAATTGGTTTAATTTAAACCTGTTGTTCAAGTTCCTGAATAACCCATAGAAAAAAGGCTGCCTAGGCAGCCTTTTTTTAATACGTAATTTTATTTTGATATTTCTTCCTTTTTTGCTACTCAAAATATTGAGAAAGCGGATGCCTTAACTTAGTAATTTTCCTTAATTTATTTAATTAAATGTAGATTAGCAATATCGGAAAAGTTCTTCCATAACACTCAATATTTATTCTTTTGTGATTTTGACTTCAAAGGACTTATCTTTGAGGCGCGATAATGCCCGATGGCACAATTACAGAAGAATTAAATCTTGGACACCAAACTCCTCATCTCCCCCCAAGAACTCTCCTCACTGTTAAAAAATCATTCATCACAAACTATCATCATTGATACGCGGAGTCTAGAAGAATATGCTGTCTCTCACCTTCCCAGTGCGATTGACATTCGAGCATTGTTTACCTATCTTTTAGAGAACTCTCACCCAGAAGGATTAAGGAAATTACACGAGCATTTCACTGAACTATTGAGCAAAGCAGGAATTTCCGGCAAGGAACGCCTGATTGTCTATGAAGACAGTTTAGATCGGGGTTACGGGCAGTCTTGTCGCGGGGCTTTTTTGCTCAAGTATTTGGGTTGCGCTCAAGTATCTGTCTTACACGGGGGATATAAAGCGTGGCTGGCTGCTGGATTACCAATCACCGATCGAGTACCAAATCACGAAAGCAGGATGTTTACAGTGCATCCCGACGCTTCAATATTAGTGACTACACAAGAAATGTTACAGGCACTCGATAACCCGGCAATTATCAAATTAGATGTGCGCGATCGCGACGAATGGCAAGGGCTTAGTTCTTCTCCCTACAATCCTGATTTTTGTCCTCGCAAGGGTAGAATCCCTAACGCAGTCTGGTTAGAATGGCATCGCCTGATGAATTGTGAATCACAAATCCCCATATTCCGATCGCCAGCCGAAATCCGAGAAATTTGTCGATCAGTAGGTATTACTTCAGAGTCTATTGTGTACGTTTACTGCTTTAAAGGTTCAAGGGCTGCCAATACATTTATTGCCCTACAAGAGGCAGGAATTGATGCCAGAAATTATTTTGGATCGTGGAATGAATGGTCTCGCGACTTCTCACTACCCGTTGATAGTAGAGTAATTTGAAGGAGGCAGGAGATTGCAATGAGCGTGTAAAGTTCAAATAATTAGCGATCGCACATCTTTTTAATCCCATTCAGGTGCGTTTACCTTGCGCGATCGCAGATTCGGTTTCTTCCTATGGGTGATATTTATTTACAAAGTGTTCTTGTTTACAAGTATCCTACTATGAAAATCTTTACTAATTGAGTATTTTGATATGTGTCAATTCTTTAAGTATCTACGTACCTGTGTCATATTAGGCTTGCTTTATTTCGTGTTAGGCTACTCACTCCCTGCACAAGCAGCCAGCCAGATTAATCCCCAATTAGAACAGCAAGTTTTACAAATTCTCCGCGAACATCCAGAAGTAATTCTCGAATCTGTTCAGGCGTACAAGCAACAACAGCAAGAGCAATTTAAGCAAGCACAGCAGGCATTTTTACAGAATTTAAAAATCAATCCCCAAGTAGTTATTGGTAATTCTCCTACTATCGGTTTGGCTCAATCAAAAATTGTGTTAGTCGAATTCTCCGACTTTCAATGTCCTTACTGTGCTGAGGCGCATAAAACACTTAAGCCATTGCTAGTAAAGCATCATAATGATTTAATATTTGTTTATAAACATTTCCCTTTGACTGCAATTCATGCTGAAGCAATGCCAGCTGCCCAAGCAGCTTGGGCGGCGAATCAGCAGGGTAAATTTTGGGAGTATCAAGATGCTCTGTTTGCTAATCAAAAGCAACTTGGTGAAGATTTATATTTAGATATTGCCAAAAAACTCAATTTAAATTTGCCAAAATTTGAGCGCGATCGCCTGCTTGCAAATACTGCTATTGGGCAAGATATCCAACTTGCTAAAAAATTGGGAATTGCTGGTACACCTTCCTTTGTAATGAATAGTCAAAATTTCTCTGGGGCAGTGCAACTATCAGACATTGAAAGTAAACTGGCTGATACTAACAACAACTCAACTAAAGTTCGCGGTTAGCGATTGAGTAATAACCACAATAACCACAAGCTTGTACTGTCTATGCACAATGAGTTGAGTGTCATGGCGATCGCAGGTCTAATCAAAGAAAAGATGAAGGATAAAGAATTCATCCTTCATCCTACCCTTTGGGAAGCCGCCCAAGGGGCATCTACATCCTTTAGAAGTTAAAGGTGGTTCTCAACGTACCAATCACCGCATCTTCGTTGTCAATCGCAGATTGACCAGCATTTGTCAACCAAATCACACCAGGAGTAATGGAAATGTTGTCGGTGACGCGATATCTATAGAAGCCTTCAATGTGATAAGGGCGATCGCCACCGGCACTTCCTAAATATGGTTGTGCGCCTGCGAAAATCCCTAAGAGATTGCCTTTTTTACCAAAGTCTGGTAAAGATACTCCAGCTCCGTAACTCCAAACTTCACCATCATCACCAGCACCAAAGCCTGTGATGTCGCTGTAAAGTACAAAGCCACTAATTGACAGTTTGTCACTTGGTTTGAAAGCGGCTTCAACACCGTAGGAATTACTGGCATATGCATTGCCAGCAGCGACAAAGTTGGCTTGTAAAGTACCGACTACGCCAGTTGTTGTACTTGCCGATCCGGCATCGAATAAAGCAGTACCGCCACCATGATATCCGTGGACGTAGGTTGCAGCTAAGGTGATGCGATCGCCAACGTTCAAATTCAACTGTCCTAAAGCAGCATAGTTACCCTCAAATAAACCTGAACCTCCTATCGGGTTATTTGCTTCAGATGCAAAATAGCCCAAGGTTAATGAAGGTTTGAAGATACCACTACCACCAAAGCCCAAGTTAACGCCAATACCAGCACCACCACCAATCCGATAAATGGGGCTTTCAGAAGCAAAGGTAGACAAAGCACCGTTACCGCCGTCAAAATCCTCAAAGTATGGGTTGACGGTAGGAACGTAATCGCTGTGAATACCTCCAGTAGCTGCAATATAAACTTGAGAGTTGCCAAACGGGAAGTAATATGACAACCAGTCGATAGCAGCACTATTGGTGGTATTGGGGGCTAAGTTAAAAGTTTGAGTTCCCTCAAACGTGGCATTTGGCAAAGTCAATCCGACGGCATTACCAGCAGCAATCCGAGTATGCAGGGTATCTTTACCTGTGAAACTGGTTTGTAGGTCTAAACGTACCCTGTCTTGGAAGACAGTGTTATTGTCGTCGTCGCCGCCAAAGTTGTCAGTAACAGCAAAAATTGCCTCACCAACTAACTTGGTTGTTGTAGAGAACTGATTAGCTTCTAATTCAGCAGTACGTGCTTCTAAAGAATCTACTCGACCGCGCAGAGTTGCTAATTCTGCGGAGAACTCTTCTTGCAAACGTTGTAGGGTTGCCAAATCTTGTTTTGTTACCAAGTCAGCAGTTGCTGTAGCAATTAGTTCATTAACTCGATCTAAACAAGCATTCAAACCTGCGGCAAACTCATAACGTGTCAGTGCCCGGTTACCACGGTAAGTCCCATTGGGATACCCGGCAATACAACCGTAGCGCTCAACTAGAGACTGTAATGCTTGGAATGCCCAGTCAGTTGGCTGTACGTCAGAAAACTGAGAAACTGATGTCACCTGAGACAGGGAATTTTGATTGTTGGCTTCACTGCTATAACGTTTAACTTGTTCTAAAACGTTATTTTCATCAGTTTTTGCTTGGGCAACCAACTGCCCAGAAGCTGTTGGTGCTTTTGTTAGAATTACTTCTGCCTTGGTATCTTCAGCGGAGTCTAGGATTTTGGCAGCCATTGCCCTAGACGAACACAACACCGTCACTCCTAAAACTACTGGACTCAATACCAGAGTTTTCCACAATAAATCGGACATTTTTTTATTTTCCCTAGAAGAGGTAATTGACCACAAATACACCTATGTACAGAGAAAATCCTGACGTTTGAAACATTATAGGTTAACTTTATACAATACCTAAAGGATTATTTCAGGTCAATGGGTATACAACATACAGCAAGATGATTTGTTGCATTTCCCATTGTTTATGTTTTGTTTTCAAGATAATCAATAGCTTGAGTAGCCTTGGGATGAAATCCGTCAAAGCACCCAATAAGTTGTTTTTTGCAGATTTTGGGGTTATATACTCTAAATTAAAAGGGCTGTAGCTTGTTTACAAGACAAAGCATTTAAATCGCTGGGTGCAATTAAATATACAGTAAACCCTTGGTTCGTAATCAGCGCTAAAACGCTTAGATAAGGCTTAAAGCTCTTGCTATAAACTTTCATTTATCTACACCTATCTATGAACGTCAGGTGCATGAAGGTAAAAAAGTAAATGTTCATATGTTATGAGACATGGGGTATCTGTGGCTTTGAATTGTCACAAATCAAATAAGACTGCGATAAAAAGTCAATCAAAGTTAAGATGTTTGCAAAGAGTTGAGAAAGACTGCTGTTTTTTAATTCACAAATATTCTGACAATGCGGATTTTGGTAGTTGAAGATGATGTCTAGCTAGCAGACATGCTTGCTTCACTACGCTGACGCTCCATTCGCAATGACAGCTGTTCAACCGGACACAATTTTACTATGCCACAGGGAATGTTTGCGTTGTACCGAGTTACTACGAACTTTTTGGTTTAGTGGCAATTGAACCAATGGCAGTAGCAACACCTGTAATTACTAGTAATGTAACGTGGGTTCGACAGATTTTAAAAACCCCTCTCCAAACATCCTCACTACCCTGATACCACAGGCATTCTCGAAGGATCGACCTATTTTGATATCTTGCCATTTCCTAACGCTGGGCGATCGCAACCTATTCCCAATTAACTTTGAAGAAGGCAGCTATGCAGAAGGCAAAGGTAGAAGGGGATTTTATCCCTCCTACCTTTGCCTTTCTTAATTTATCTGAAATTCACTCAGCTTCTTGTGTCACGTAATTGCTCATCATCCTTATGAATGTCTAATTCCTCACGACGAAGAGTCTCTTGGGCCTCAACTGTATCCTGTTCAACTACTTTCTTAACTCTTACTTCCTCACGCAAAACTGCTTCCTTGTGAATATCAGGGGTTTCTTCATAAACCTCCATACGAGTTACTTCTCCTTCACGGAAGTCAGCTTCAGCAGGCGATACAGTTCTACCAGCCTCTTCTGGAGTAGTACGTTCAATAATTACGCGTTCTTTTTCAACTGGTACAGAAACTCTTGCTGTCTCAGTTTCAACGTGCTTGCCAATAGATACCTCTCCTGTCTTAACACGGGATTTATTGGTAACTAAACGTTCTTCGTATAGTTTCAGGTTTTGGTGATCCCGCTCATTAGTATCGTAAAGATTTGGTTCGTGTTCATACCTATATGTATTACGATCGCGGGCAACAGTTGATTCGCGATCGCTAGAGGCTGGTGGAACATCTACAGGTGTCGATGTATCCAAAGGTGTTTGTCTAACTGGAGTACGATAAACTCCACGCACCCGTTCCTCATAGTCGTAATCAATCTGTTCCAAATTATTAAAATCTGGTAAATTTTCTACTTGCTCCTTCGTCAGCCCGATAGCATACACGCGCCGATCGGAGTAGTCTATTTTGGAACGCCCAATTGGTAACAATACTTGCCTACCAAAAAACCAAAAACCTGTATCAACAACTAAATAGCGGACACGAGCTGAATCATCTACTAAGATGTCTTTGACATTGCCAACTTTATCGTCATCGATATCTGAATAGACATCAAAACCCCTAATGTCATACTTATCAAAATCTGCATCACCATAGTTGGCAGCAAACTCTTCCAGTTTATATAAAGCCATATTATTTTGCTCCAACATCTATCACTTACAATTTTAAAAATATAAATTCTTGCTCCTTCTTCCTAAAGAATGATTTTAGCTAAACCCTCCGGCAGTGCTGGACTCACCGCAAGCAACTGACTCCTCCTGACAACTTCTCTTTGCAGCGCTGGTTCGACCATCAGCAGCTAAGACATACACTTAATATTCAATCCAGTTTTCTTCACTATCTAGGTAGATAACAATTTCTGCAATTCTTCTCGCAAGGATAAAGGTTGATACCCTAACCCAAAAGCTTTGGAACTATCTAAAGAAACGTCTACTGGTCTGGGTGCTGCCATTTTTACATCTTGCTGTCGGCAAGCTTTTAGTCCAATAGCGGGGAGTTGAAATATATCTACTAAAAGTTGCCCAAAATCATAGCGAGATATTCGCTCTTTTCCCCCTAAATGAATGCGCCCGTTAACTTTTTCCAATGCTAATAACAGACCTTTGGCAGCAGTTATTGCACTTACTGGTGTACGAAATTCATCTATAAATAAACTTAGTTCTTTTCCCTCTTTCAATGATTGCATAAATGGCTGCATAAAGCTTTTGGCTGTAGGCGTTGCCATACCAAACATTAAGGGCATACGACATACTGCTGTCAGAGGATAGCGCTCTAGCATACCTACTTCAGCCATGACTTTTTGCTCGCCGTAAATATTTACAGGACATACAGCATCTGTTTCGCGATATGGAGGATTTAAGCCATCAAAAACTAGGTCAGTTGATGTAAAGGCGCAAGGAATAGAATAATCTGCACAAAGTCCAGCAATATTATTAGACGCTGTCACATTAATTTCGGATGATTCTTGTGGATGGCTTTGACAAAAATTCGGCTGCGATTGTGCCGCTGTATGAATAACTGCTGCTGGCTTAATATCACTAAATATGTGCTTGAGTTCCTGAAATTCTGTCAAGTTAACTTTTACTAGTTTAATATCAGGAGGCTCTATAATATGTGAGTAATAAGTGCCATAAACTTCCCATTCGTGCTTTGCTAGTTGGCAAACATACCATCCTAAAAAACCGCTAGCACCAGTAATTAATAGTTTTTTCATATCTCACTGAGTATCGCAGAGAGTGAATTGCACAAAGCAGTTTTTTGCAGTCCACCCACATAATACACTGCGCCCTCATTGGGAGGATACCTTACATTCGGTGAAAAGAGATTATTTAATTAATTCTTGAAAACGCTTGTCATTACGTACTTTGTTAAAATCTGGATCGGTTTTTGCTAACTTCTGGTACTTCCCAGGAGCAAGCTGGATAGCTTTTTGTAGGTTCTCAATTGCTAATTCCACATTGTTTTGTAATGCATAAGAACAAGCTTTGTTGTAGTAGGCTTCATGCTTGTTCGACTTGATGGCGATCGCTTTGTCGTATGATGCTAATGCTTCTTGGTAGCGTCGTAACTTTGTCAAGGCTATGCCTCGATTAACCCAAGCTTCAGGCTTTTCTTTTTTGATGGCAATCGCTTTGTCATATGACACTACCGCATCTTTATAACGTTGCAACGATGTTAGGGCATTACCTCGGTTGTACCAAGCTTCATCTTTGCCAGGATTGATGGCGATCGCTGTATTATATGATGCTAGCGCTTCTTGATAGCGTTGTAATGATGTTAGCGCGTTTCCACGATTAATCCATGCGTCAGCGCTTTCAGGCTTGAGCGCGATCGCTTTGTCGTATGCTAGTATCGCCTCTTGGTAATGTTGTGTGTCTAACAAATAATTACCTCGATCGAATAAATCATTTGCCTTTTGGCTAGCCTTCGCTTTTATGAGTAGTTGAGAGACATTAATTTCCTGTACTACTTGCTTGGTATTTTCTGTTGATGAGTTTGCTCCATAACTACAGCCAAATGTGAAGAAAGCGATAAAGCCAGAGGCAATGAAGCAACGCCAAAAGACCATGCTGTACCTACGAAACTCACGATACAATGTTAAAACTTGTTTATATTTTATAATATTATCAAACAACTTTGATTTTTTTAATTTTAATCACGTTCCAATAATATACTCTGCTAGAGTGTAGGAATTTGTAAGCGCCAAGCGATATAATTTCTTAATATGCTAAGTATAAAAAAAGCAAATGTTTCATTAAAATTTGACTAGCTAATTCCTAGCAGAGACTTGACAAATACACCAAAATCATTAAAAAGCAATGTGCTGAAATTAGCAGCAACAGACTTCTTGCCAAAATCTATTTCTCCTATAGGAGAGAAGTCAAAATCTGAAATTCTGGATTCAGTAAGACTCTGTATTCTGGCTCCTACTATTACTAGAAAGGAATAGGGAATAGGGGGAATCAGGAAGATGAGAAAGACACAGGGACGCGGGGAGTTTTGAATAAATCATTATCCGAGTTTGATATAACTCTTGCCTTCTACTTACTAGGATTCTTGCCTTACCCTACCCAGCGACAGTTAATATAGAACAGCTGTTGAACTGAATCTACTGGGGCAAAATAGAAAACATGACGATTGAACCTAATTCCCCCAATCTACCAACCCCAGAATCCAGCCCCGAAAACGAATCGCAGCCAGATGACTTTGATGCTGGTGCAAATGATAATCACTTAAGTTCAGAAGCGCTAACAGCACAACAAGCTTTAGCTGCTATTTCGTCTTTGCAATCTCCGCAACATACAGCTGCGCTGCAACAAGCGCGTTCTAGCTTCGGGCAACGCATTGCTAATCAGTTCACAGTTAAGCCAAGGGCATTGCTGATTACTCTAGTAGCGATCGCCATCACTTTTATTGGAGTTGCCATCAATAACTGGTTCATCGGCATTTTCGGAACGCTGGTGACTTTGGTGTTATCTCTAGTGATGCTGTTGCCTTGGCTGAAATATGTAGTAGTTGAGTGGTTTTCACCTCAAGATAGAACAATATTTGTTGCCTTTGTGGGACTATTAGCAGTAGCGATCGGCTTGTTGAAATTTACTGGTGTAGGCTCCCGCTTACTACTTTGGGGAAGCCAAATTAATTGGGATATTGCCGGGACTCTGGCAGAATGGTTTGGCGCTTTGGGTCAAATTCTCATTGCCATCATCGCCGTTTACGTGGCGTGGCGACAATACGTCATTTCCAAAGACTTGACAATTCAGCAAAATCTGCTCACTGTTCAGCAAAATATTATTACCCAGCAGCAGACGATTGATTCCTATTTCCAAGGCATCTCAGACTTAGTATTAGATGAAGAAGGATTGTTAGAAGACTGGCCGCAAGAAAGGGCGATCGCCGAAGGACGCACTGCGGCAATTTTTAGCAGTGTCGATGGTAGTGGCAAAGCAAAAATTCTCCGCTTTCTCTCCCGTTCTAAGTTGCTGACACCCCTAAAACGCGATCGCCATTTAGGTCGAGCCATTCTTAACGGCTTTGGCGGTTATGCTGAAGACCGAATTGCAGGTGTGCGCGTTATTGATTTAGGAGTGATGCTAGCCGCAGCTGACCTTTCGGGCACAGATTTACGTTGGACTGACCTCAGTGAAGCTAACCTTGTCCGTGCCAATCTCAGTGGTTGTGACTTGGTAAAAGCCGACCTCTCGCGCACTATTTTGTATGATGCTAATCTTAGCGGTGCCGACCTGAATGGGATTCGTCTATTTTATGGTTCAGTGGACAGGGCATCACCCCGCAGTCGCACCGAACCACCAAACTACGAAACTGGCGAACACACTGGTGCTGTTGTACAAAATGCTGATTTTACTGATGTACAGCGGATGTCTGATGCTACCCGCTACTATTGCTGCGCTTGGGGTGGCGAAAAGACCAGAGCGACTATTCCCGGTGGTTGTGAAGATATTCCCAATAAGTTAGGACGCTAAAAAAAGGCTGTTCGCCCTACAGCCGTTTGGGCATCCTACAGCAGGCGTTCCCGCAGAGTAAAATCAAATCTAAAGCCTGAAATATCGCACTTATCGATCCATTAAGTAAGCGATCGCTGTTTTAGTAAAGTAGAACGTATCGGTAACGAACCAGTGCGCGATGATTCTATTTTCTTTGCTAAAAAGTTTGACCGCTAGAGAGCGGAACAGTGACTATTGCTATTTGGGCATGAAAAAATAAGTACTACTAACGTACTCTCTCAAATAACCTTCTAATAATATCCGTCCCCAATTTGATACTTTATTAATCTATAATCAACTGATATAAAAAACTAATAACTAGACCAACTATTGTAGCAATCAAACCTGCACAAAAGAAGTAGAAAAACAATTCAAAACTTGCTTGAATATTTTGGGTATATCTGAAATAAAATATTGCCCAGATTGCTCCAAGTGTTCCTAAGATTCTTGTTGGAATCGTTGCGATTGCTATGAAAGTTTGAGTTCTCATTTATATATAGTATTATGAACCGTAAAAATTTATCATTAAACACATAATAGAAACCACCTGAATACTTACAAAAAATATGCACGAATAGAATCTATAAACACGTATTTATCCAGAACGGCTCATGAATAAAATCTGGTGAAAATCAATCCTCCTAAAACTGCTCCTTCAATAATGCCTATAATCCAGAAAATGAAAATCCAAAAGACCCAGACTATGCCTTCACCGCCAATAAATAAACCACCTCTGGCTTCTTTATATGCCCTCAAACCAACTAAATGACCAATATAACCACCAACTATTGCACCAACTAATCCTCCAAAAAAAGAGTAGAAAAATAACTTGATAATTATTTGAATATTTTGGCTATACAGTAGATAAATTATTGCCCAGAGCAATCCTATGATTGCTGAAATTACTACTGCTGTTGTTGTAATAAAAATTATCAATTTCATCACTTTTTCTGCGATCTTAGCTGTGGGGAAACATATAAAGCCTTACTTAAAATCTTTTATTCTTGAAACTATCAAAGTCAGTAATATCTTAATTGTCTGCACGGATAGCGATCGCGCCAACCCAGCCTTAAAATAACGTGAGTTCGACAAGCCCTTTCTTGACCTCTCCCCCAACCCCTCTCCGTGTCGGAGAGGGGAGCCAAAACCCTAATTTTTCGTTGCTCCTCTCTTTCCCTGTGGGCTACGGTGTACACACAAGTATGCCCAGAGCGAGTTTCCAGCCAAAAAAGGTGGATTCAAACAGATCTAGTCCGCGAACCAAAGTAGTAATACCAGGAGGTTTCTGAGACTTGTAACCAGACCAACCACCAATTCGAGCA
>NZ_JAVRBR020000157.1:0-118673 GCF_034531165.2 Dendronalium sp. ChiSLP03b
AAGCCTTTCGAGGCTTTAATTTCTAAGTTTTGGCTATAAATTTTAGTTACTGTTAGAAAATAAAGGCTCAAAGCTTGACTCAATCAAAGTTTCAGAATCTTGCTTCGATTATTGTTTTCCGAGAGTGACAGAACAGGGATAAGTAGCAGTCAAAGTTAATCTATCTAAAGGCAAAGCCCAAAAAATTCCTGAGTACGGTAAACTGCAATACTATACCGATTAGATGTCCGTTAAAATCAAAGCTAGAAAGCAAATTGAGGAGCCGCCAGGATGCAAGGTACATACGATTCTGATAAACGTAAGTTGCTATCATCTCTGTGTCATGGGGCGATTTTCTTTAGTACAACATTGTTTTCGATTGGAGTTCCTATTGTAATTAACTTACTTTCTGACGACCCTGTTGTTAAAAGTAATGCTAAAGAATCTATTAACTTTCACTTCAATGTTTGGTTCTGGGCAACTGTCATTGGAATCCCTCTAGGGATTATATCTTGGATAACTTTTGGTCTTGGTGGAATTTTGTTTTTTCCTGTAGTTGCTTTGGGTTTTGCACTGCACTGGGGACTGACAATTTGGGCAATTTTGCACTGTTTGAGCAAGCCTGATGAACCTTTCCGTTATCCGTTTATTTTCCGAGTGTTCTAATCGCAGCACCTGAATATAAATTTTTTGGAAAAGGGATTGAGATAATCGTCCCTTTTTTATTGAACTTTTTGCATAAATGCTTTATTGTTTATAAATTTAATTGACCTAAAAACAATCATCAGGTTCTACCCCAGCATCCATAATTTCTTTATCGAATGTCGTAGATCCCAAACTCCAAAATTCAATATCGAGTTCTTCTAACAAGATTTCTACTAAATTTCCAATTATTTTTTTGCTTACCTCATGCTCTGGTAATGGAGCCATGATTTCCAGTACCCCCTGACTGTAAGATATCCTAGAATTGCGATCGCTCCCCAATTCCGCCAATATATCCTTATATTTCGACCAGGAGATATCTTTAATTAACAACTGATGACCAGCAGGTACAATTAGTTGGTTGAGTTTTAGTAACATAACTTTCCTTACAGTACTACTGGAATGGTAAGTTGCATAGTTAAATTGTAGTACGATATCTGACGAGTCACTTTGCGATCACTCTTTGCTGTAAGCTGAGTTAGAAGCTTGGGATAATTTTTATCTGCCCTCAAATGCATTCAGAATCTCTTCGGGCAAAAGTGAATCAAAATCATTAGTTACTGTAAATTCTCCTGCACACAAACCAAATGGTCTTAGCTGTTTGTTATTATTAATAATTGGTTTTAGCTCAGCAATTGGCTTATCTGCTTGGACAATAATAAAGCTTTCACCCGCCTCAACTTGATTAAGGTATTTCAAAGTATCTCGTTGAAATTCATCAAATGTGACTCTCTGCATTTGAATATTTCAAAGTAGTGTTTTAAGGATAGTGCGATCGCCAAACTAAATAACAGATGATTTATATCAGTATTAGTTTTTACTTCACAGAAACAAAATCGATATACCAATCTACTAACCATTAGAATGATACAACATTTTCAAATGAGTAGGTAAATCTATTTCTTGAAATTGCTCAGCTGGAGTAGTAGGAAGACCACTTAATTCCGATAAATCTCTAATTTTTCTAATTAATATTTCAATTAAAGTCCCATTTTTTGTTAATTGAAATAAATCTTCTTTGTCTAGAACAACTATAATTTTATTTGTTCTGGCATGAAAAATTATTTGGCGAAGTCTACAATCACTAACGGCTCTTTGCCTTGTACTATCTCGTTTAGGAAAGCCTGATGCTCCATTTAATGTAACGAAAATTCCAAGACCTGCACCTCTCAAATTATGTTCCATAATGCTACATAATCGAGCAAATTGCTTGTCTTCTAAAGGAGATTTTGTAGCTTTTGCTTCAATAACTATATCTCTATTTTCCCATTCAAGATATAAAGTTTTACATACTACTTTCCAGCCAATATCATCTCCGCTTACTAACAAATCATATTGAGGGCCAGCAGATTGAAAGCTTTTAACGCTTTGTAAACCTTCTAGTCCTTTAAATAATAAAAATACAATCTTTTCTAGTAGTTTGCCTGCGTCTTGTGTTTGTTGGGGTGTAGGTTTTTCTAATTCTGTATATATTTTAAGCTTATCTAAATATTCATAAAGTCTATGATCTGCTTTATACAAATAAGAAGCTAATGTATTTAATGCTGGATCTCCTGACTTCAGCCGTTCCATTGCTTTAATCATGCCGTCAACAAGTTCGTCGTTACTTTCCATGACTCAATCAAACAAATTCAATTGGTTGTTTAGATATCGCCATAAGATCAAAAGATAGCTCATCATAGCTTTCTACAATGCTTTCACAATGGGGACAAGTCCAAGGTAAATCAGGAAACCCTGTACCGTAAGGAATTGCATCTACGGGAACATCTGGGTCGCAATTGTGATAAATAAGAAGCTTCATTTCACAAAGTTCTTCTGCTTCAAGAACCGCTAAGATGGCAATGGCATCAGAGTATTCTATACCCAAAAGTACAGCAAGTTGATGCGGCATTGTCTTTGTCGATGCCGTCATAAAATGCTTGCTCAGTTCAGCTGTCTGATGATCTGACAAAAAGCCTAAACGCTCTTTGTAAATTAAGCTAGCCATTGCCTTAGCCTTAAAGTCCAAGTTCTCTCAGTAGAAATTTCAGAACAGACGTACTACCACCATAATACCCTGAATGGCACTTGAGATGTTGAAGAGAATCTTGTGTTGTGGAGTTAGATTTTAGTCCAAAATAGCAATGTGCTTTGATGAGATGCTTGAATTTAATTTTTTTTAACTTGTTTGTCTCTATTTCAGTGGGAGTTAATTCTCTGTCTAGTTGAAATTCATAAGATTTTGTACCCCACTCTTTGATCAGGGTTAACAAAATTGCATCTTCAATATCACTAATTTTTTCTGAATCATATACTAAACCAAGTTTATTTAAAACTGAATGAGCTAATTTTTCTGACAGAGCTTGTAATCCTTTAACATCAATCTCCTGAACTCCTGCACTATGGGCATTGATAGCAAGTCCTGATGCTTCTGCTCTAATACGTAAGTGTCGCCATTTGTAGGGAAAACGATTGAGATATTTATCCCACATATCATGCAAAACAAGCTTATGGAGATTAGGTTGCTTCCATTGTGCCTGACAATGGTTAGCTAATTCATCAAAAAATCCAGAAATATGATGCCAGAAAGGAAATTGAGAAGGTTCTATACGTTCATTTATTGTTGAACTACAAGTAAATCCATTCCAGGAGAAAGCTACATAATCTTGTGCTACCTCAGCAATAACAGACCAGCGAATGTAGCGTTCATCTGGTTGGTCAGCTATTCCCTGTCCCCGACGGACATAATCGACAATTCTATAAGTTCGGATATACCATTTCGTCTGAGGTTGATTCGATTCCTGAATTGGCCCGTACCAACCATCCTGACCAAATTATTGTAACAAAGATGCAGAAGAATTTAAGTTAGGTGTACGAGCGCACGTCCCTAGTTTCAAGCTCAACCATATTCTTGGCTGTTTTACATATGCAAGTAATATTTCATCTGAGGTAAGTTTACCTTTTTCAAGTGCATTGGCTATGTCTACTGCTAATTCAGCTTTTTTAAGACTACCTGTCCCTGATGAAATAAGTTGGAGGGTTTCAAGAGTAAACTCATTACTAGATAAAAATTTCTCACAGAATTCACTACCAGGAGGAAAACCATGATCGACAAAAGCTTTAATACTCATAGACTATTGCTCAAGATATTGTATCGATGCACTTGAAAGGTTGTTAAAAAAAGAGCATAGCAAAAAGTATCTACGCTTAAGCAATTTATAACAGGGCAGGCAAATGCCCGCCCTCCAGAAAACACAACTAACCCAAAGCAGACTTTAACTCACTTCGCCCTTGTTCCAACGCCTCTGGCAATTTACTCGCATCGCGTCCGCCTGCTTGGGCTAAGTTTGGTCTACCGCCGCCGCCACCACCGCAGATTCTAGCAATATTACCCACAAATTTACCTGCTTGCAGTCCCTTTTTATTCACTTCTGGGCTGAAAGCTGCAACTATGCTAACTTTCCCAGCTTCGGGAACAGAACCCAGCACTACTGCACCGTTACCGATTTTTTGTAGCAAGCGTTCGGCTGCTGTTTTCAAAGATTCCGGATCGACATCTTCCAGCTGAGCAACCAAGATTTTATAATCGCCCACAGATTCAACTGTTTGCAGCAAGCTGTCAGATTTTGCGATCGCCAGCTGTGATTTCAGGGTTGCTAGCTGTTTTTCACTAGTTCTCACTTCATTTTGCAGACTTGTGATTCTGTCTGGTAATTCTTCGGGTTTGACTTTAAAGCGATCGCTTAAATCCTTTACTACTTTATCCCGAACGTTGAGATAATCTAACACCGCCGGCCCCGAAACAGCTTCAATGCGCCGTACTCCAGAAGCTACACCAGCTTCAGAAATAATCTTGAATACGCCAATCTCAGCAGTATTACTGACATGAGTTCCACCGCACAGTTCCATTGACACGCCAGGGAAGTCAATCACACGCACTTCTTCACCGTACTTTTCCCCGAACATGGCAACAGCACCCCTAGCTTTTGCTTCTGCCAAAGGTAATACTTCCACGTTCGCAGCATGGGCTTCAGCAATCCAAGTGTTCACTTGTTCCTCAATTTGTTGGACTTCTTCTGGTGTCAAAGCACGGGGACAGTTGAAGTCAAAGCGCAACCTGTCAAAGGAAACCAGAGAACCTGCTTGAGATATGCCATCATCGACAATTTTCTTCAACGCGGCTTGCAGCAGATGTGTTGCTGTATGGTTAGCTTGGGCGCGACGACGACAAGCGCGATCGATTTGGGCAGTTACAGCATCTCCTACTCGGATTGTACCGCGTTCGATGCGTCCAAAATGGACGAAGAAATCGGATTCTTTTTTCACGTCTTCAACGCGAACTACGATCCCATCACCGGAAATATAACCGCGATCGCCGATTTGTCCCCCGGATTCGGCATAAAATGGCGTTTGGTTGAGGACAACTTGCACTTCTGTCCCCGCTTCTGCTTCCTGTTGGGAAACACCTTCTACCAAAATCGCTTCCACTTTCGCTGTTGTCGCAGGTTGGGTATAACCTAAAAACTCGGTAGCGTGGATATGTTCTGCGAGTTTGTCGAGAGAACCTTGCACAGTTAAATCGATGGTTTCGTGTGCTGCTTTTGCACGTTCCACCTGCTTTTGCATTTCCGCATCAAATCCTGCTTCATCTACTGTGAGATTATTTTCCTCAGCGATTTCTTGAGTGAGTTCTAGGGGAAAACCGTAGGTATCGTAGAGGGTGAAAGCACTTTCACCACTAATAGAGGTTTTCCCTTGCTGCTTCACCTGTTCTATGATTTCTTCCAGCAGTTTTTCGCCTCTTTCCAGAGTTTTAAGGAAATTGACTTCTTCCCGTTGCAGTTCAGCTTTGATTGCTGCTTCCCGTTGGCGCACGTTGGGGTAAGCTGATTCTGAAAGAGCGATCGCAGTTTCTGCAACTTGGGTGATAAATTCGCCAGAAATTCCAATTAATCGCCCATGACGCACCACCCGCCGAATTAATCGCCGCAGCACATAACCCCGTCCCACATTGGAGGCACGAATTTCATCAGCGATCATGTGGACGACAGAACGAACGTGATCGCCAATAACTTTTAGTGAAACTTTGGTTTTCTCGTCGCTAGTGTGGTAACCAATGCCAGCAATTTGTGCTGCTGTTTGGATAATGGGGAAAACTAGGTCAGTTTCATAGTTGTTGGGAACCTTTTGGAGGATTTGCGCCATCCTATCCAAACCCATGCCGGTATCGATGTTCTTGTTTTGCAGCGGTGTTAAATTACCAGATGCATCCCGGTTATATTGCATGAAGACGAGGTTGTAAAACTCGATAAACCGACTGTCGTCTTCTAAATCAATGTTTTCGTCACCGCGTTCGGGGTGAAAGTCATAATATATCTCAGAACAAGGGCCGCAAGGGCCGGTAGGGCCAGATACCCAAAAGTTATCATCTGTGCCTAGACGTTTAATTCTCGCTTCCGGGACACCAATTCGATCGCGCCAAATGCTAAAGGCTTCATCATCATCTTCAAAGACGCTGACAACTAAGTTTTTTGGGGATAAATTAAAAACTTGTGTGGAGATTTCCCAACCCCAAGCGATCGCTTGTTCTTTAAAATAATCACCAAAGCTAAAGTTACCCAGCATCTCAAAGAAAGTGTGATGCCGTTTGGTGCGTCCGACATTTTCAATATCATTGGTGCGGATGCACTTTTGGGAAGTGGTAGCCCGATTAAACTCCGGCGTGCGCTGTCCTAGGAATATCGGTTTAAATGGTAGCATCCCCGCGATCGTCAGCAGCACGGTTGGGTCTTCTGGCACGAGGGAAGCACTTGGGAGAATTTGGTGTCCCCGTTGGGCATAGAAGTTAAGGAATAGGTTGCGAATTTCGTTACCGCTGAGGTACTGGGGATTAGAAGACATGGTTGGACTGAAGTATGAAGTGTGAAATATGAAGTTACTGTTTATTTTCTCGTACTTCATCCTAGCCTACGGCAAGCCGCCCCAAATGTGCTTACAGCCTTTATCCTTCGCCCTTTCTTTGAACAAAGTGTGCCGCTGGAAAAGACATCTATGCCATTAGATAGCTGCTTTTTGGATGCGTACATACTAACGCGGTTAGACAGAAGTAACTGATATTTAACAATATGTTGAAAACTACAAGCAAAAAGGTCTTGTAACTTTCGTGTAGACGCTTGTGCTGTGAGGTAGGCTGCGGGAATGCCACGTCGGACAGGAAAACTTTAAGGAAAACCTGCAAGACATGACAGATTCCTGGCAATGAACTTCAAAAAGGCTTTGCGTGAGGTAGTAGCACTAGGTGTATTTTCATAAGTAGCTTTATATATTTTTGCATTTTATTTCGGTTTGCTGCCAGCAAATTCTGCCAATAAGGATTTATGTGCAGCTATTATTTACTGTTATCTCTGTCATGCCTCAATTACCTTACTCTAGTAAGATGTGCGATCGCTATCTAACCTAATATTCTATTTATCAGGTAGAAATTAAACTTCACGTAATGAGGTAAGTAATGGCACTCGAATTGAAAGTCCCCAACATTAAAGGTGATGACTGTGCAAAAAAGATAACCAAATCTATTCATACTATGGAACCTGATGCACAAGTAGATGTGGACGTTAATGGTAAAACGGTCACTGTAGAATCTGCGGCTTCAGAAGAGTCCATCAAACAGATAATTCAATCTGCTGGGTTCAGCATAGAAGGCTATTAATTATATTCCTAAGTTTTCCACAAAATTTAGCTAAAGTAGCCCAAAGAACATAATTTATTACCGATATATCCGCCTATTTTATAGGCGGATAATTAATCAATAACTATTATTTAATAAAAAAATAAAGTAGTTTTTTATGGAAATTTTATGTATTATTACTATTTTATTTACTAAAATTAAAAAAAATGCAGTCAATTAAACACTTGTAAACAAGCTACCCCTTCTATGTCGCAAGCATACTATTCGTTACCTCTTATATTTCAGTAAATATACTGTTAAAGTAGATAAAAGTCTTTTTAAGCCAATAAATAGCTTTGTAAGTTTTTTGTATATAACATTTTCCATATTCAGAAAGCATCTCGGCTTTTACGGATAAATTGTAAATTTTATATTTTTTTAAAGATTATAGATAGCTAAAAATTGTGCTGCTTCAAGTAATAAGTAGTGCCAAACGTTTATTATTATGATGCGTTTAAATAAATAAGGTCTGTAAAACACAGTAGCAATTTAAATATTAAAAAATAATATTCAGTATTTTTACTGTTTCAAAAGAAATATAGAAAAGCAGAAATTAATTATCAGAGTTTAAACTTTTATGGTCTGTCTTAAAAGTAAGGGATTAAGACGAGATTAAAATTAGTAGGTGGTTGTGAATTTAGCGTTAAGACTATCAGATATAGGGTAATAACCCTGTGAAACAAATACCGAGTAGATTCAATATTCGGAATAAATACCAGTAAGTTTTAACTTGAAATAGGGCAGAAAGCACAGCAATGAAGATTTCCATTCTGGTCTTTGGAAGTGATACCTTTCTCGCCACACTTCCCGATCAGATCCGTGACACAACCGCTTTTAATTTAGAAGTTATTGCCGATGTTCACCAGGCAATATCACACATTCAAAATGCGCCGCCCGATATAATGCTTGTGCAGGCTAGTCTGGATGGCAGTATGAAACTGTGTTCTTGGTTAAAAGAACAGACTCAGCTATCTTGGATATACTGTATTTTTCTAGAGGATCGTCTTCAGAAACTGGCTGCTAGAAGCAAGCATGGTTGGGAGTGGGAATTGCAAATGACCGCCACTGTACTCAATCAAGGAGCTGATGCTTATATACGGCATCTTCCTGAAGAAAAAACAAAACATACTTTGGCAGGTATAACAGCAAACCAGCGTCTCATCCTAGCTCAATTGGCAGTCGGTTTGCGTAAAGTGCAAAAATACCGAGATTTGCTTCAGAAAAATGATTTATTGTCAGCGATCGCTTTAGCTGATTCGTTGACGGAACTTAATAATCGTCGGGCTTTGGAATGGGACTTACCCAGGCAAATTCAAAAAGCTCGCACTCAAGGAACTCCCTTGAGTTTAATTATTTTAGATATAGACTATTTTAAAAAAGTTAACGATACTTATGGACATTTAGCTGGCGATCGCCTTTTGCAGTTGTTGGGTAGCCGTCTGCGGCAAAACCTGCGTTCTCAAGATACTGCTTTTCGTTATGGGGGTGAGGAGTTTGTCGTGGTTTTGGCTAACACTACTGGTGACGAAGCATTGGGAGTTGCAGAACGTCTCAATCGCAAAGTTAGCGAACAACCATTCGCTATTAATAGTAAATTAATTATTGATATTACGATTAGCTTAGGTGCTGCCAGTCTGGAAGCGGATGATGATGACAAAGGGCTGAATCTGCTGCATCGCGCCGATCAATGCTTATTTCATGCGAAAGCGGCTGGGCGTAACCAAGCTATTAGTTGGGACTACTTATCTCAGTTTTCGCACTTGCAAGCTGTTTCTTCATAATAGTGCTGAGGAGCCAGCCGCGTGGTGAGGTAGTCCGGTCTTGGGGAGCCAGTGCAGTCTTGGGGTCTCCCCAAGTGGAGCATCTGGCGTGGTTTCCCCCAGGAGGAACTGCCGTTAGCGCAGCGAAGCGCGAGTCCTCGCCCAAGGGTAGCCACTGCGGTCTTGGGGTTTCCCCAAGTAGAGCAAGTGGCGTGCGACGCTAAAAGCGACCGAGCGTCAAGGGTCTCCCGACTTGAGCGGACTGGCTTTGCTAAGTTAGGAGTTAAAAACTCATGACTTAAGATTAAGTACTAATCGCGCTTTGACAATCTGTTACTGAAGCACGTTCTCGCATGGCTTGGACTAGTGCTTCGTAACTAGACCAATTTTCTTCCAGTAAAGTTTTTGCCTGGAGAGCATGAAAACGCTGTTTCTGCTGACAAGCCGACTCAGGAAAACCCAAAATTTTCAAAACTTCAGCTAGCTTGCTTTTATCATCACCTCCACCTTCAGCATTATCAAAAACGAGGGTTTCGGCAGCAATGCCAGCCATCCAAAGGGTGCAGTAGCGATCCAGCATTTGAGCGCCGATTTTACCCCGTGCTAGTTGAGCTGCTAATTCAGCATCATCAAAGGTAACGCCACCTTGCCCTGGTTGTCCCTGCTTCCAGGCTTCCCAAGCGCTGAGTGTGTAGCCAGTAACGGGAATACCCAGCAGATGAGCTACAAGGAAGTGTCCAGCTTCGTGATGGATGATGCGATCGCGGTGTTCGGGCGAGAAACTAGCAATCCAATCTAAAAAGATACTAGCTCCCTTACCTTGCAAGCTGAAACTATCCAAAGTGGCTATTCCCAAGATAGTGAATGTAGCAAGTGCTGGTACTGTCGGGGACAAGTTGATTAACGGCCCCAGCAGTACCGATAAAGTCATGAGAAATATAGATATGGCAACTAAGTTTAGGGCTGTCTGGCTCATTATGAGTTTGTAAAATCTAGCTTAATATTTCTTTATTATGAAGCAAGATTAGCTGCAAAGGAAATTCCAACTTAATGAATGGCACTACTTACAAAAACGACGGGATGCCTCGTGTTGACTTGCATCTTTAATCAAGTCCTCCATTTTGTTAACTATCTCTTGCATGTAAGCTAAGTCTGTCTCTTCTTCCTATGACTGCGGTTGAAACTGACCGATTCCAGATATTAATTCCTCAAGCCAACTCATTAACCGTATGTGTAATGATGCTGGATCGGTTACGGAGGAAAAATACCAATCATCTCGCTGATACACGTACTCACACTCGCCTCTCATAGCAATGCTGTGTAGAGACCCAGCATATTGCATCTTGGAGAAATTCCCATTTAACCCAATGGGCACGGCTACGTCGAGATTTCCAGGAGTATAAAGTGTACGGCTCAATAAATGTTTGTTGGAATCTTTGGTGGAAGTCCTGCAAATCAATATTTTGCATAGTATTCATGGAACCGTCAATTCAGTGCCCTAAAAGCCAATTCAACTATCTTAATTTCAATGTAAGTATGTAAATATTCTCAGATTAATAGCGGTCATCATGCAAATAAAATAGAGGTAGGGGCACATTGCTGTATGCCCCTAAGAATAATCTATCTTTACACAAGCAAAGAGAATTAACCTTCTTTAATCACTGCTTGATAGCGACCTAAAGCTATCAAAGGAAAGTATTGTTGATACATATGATATTTGAGGTAAAAATGACTGGGGAAGCCAGTACCAGTAAAGTCTGCCTCAAACCAAGTACCATCCGGCTGTTGAGTTGCCAAAAGGTAATTAATTCCTCGCTCAATCGCCTCCAGAGCTAATTTACCAGTTGCTTCACCTGCTGCTATCAGCCCAATTAAAGCCCAAGCAGTTTGAGATGCAGTACTATTTCCTTGTCCTTTAAGACTGGGATCGTCGTAGCTGCGGCAAGTCTCGCCCCAACCACCATCAGAGTTTTGACATCCCACTAACCAAGCTGCTCCCCTTTTTATACTGAGTTGATACTTCTCAGGAGTAATTAAGGCTAGGGCTGAGAGAACGCCACTAGTACCGTAGATATAATTGACACCCCAACGACCAAACCAACAGCCTTCAGTTTCTTGCTCGTTCATCAGATAAGCAAGTGCCCGATCCAGGTCTTGACCATCAATTGACAGGTTAGAAGCACCTAGCATTTCTAGTACTCTAGCGGTGACATCTGCGGTGTTTGGGTCAATCATGGCTTTCAAGTCACCGTAGGGGATGGAATTCAGCCAATCTTGGTCATTGTCCAAATCAAAGGCCGCCCAACCACCTGGTTTACACTGCATCGATGCAATCCAAGTCAACGCACGAGCGATCGCAGCCTGCTTTAATTTTTCATTAGGGAGTTTCGCCAGATGTAGCGCCATGACTACTACAGCCGAATCATCCACATCTGGATAAAAACGATTGTCAAATTCAAACGCCCAAGCGCCTGGTTTTCCCTGGCGATTTTTGACAGCCCAATCACCGTAGTCTAGAATTTGCTTTTGCAGCAACCATTCTCCAGCCTGGACGATAGCCGGATGATCCGGTGCAAAGCCAGACTCTACTAAGGCACGTATTACCCAAGCTGTATCCCAGACTGGTGAAACACAAGGCTGTACTCGGTAGCCTTCCTCTGTTTCAATGGCAAAGTTATCAATTGCTTGCAAACCTCTTTCCACAATGGGATCGCTTTGGTCGTAACCCAGACACCGCAAAGCTAGCATCGAATTCAGCATGGCAGGAATAATGCCACCCCAATCACCTGTAGCTTCTTGCCGTTCTAAAATCCATTTTTCGGCTGCTTTGATACCTTCTTTGCGAAAAGGTACTAAATTCCAGCTTTCTGCTAACTTAAACCCGCGATCTAGGGTAAGAAATAAATCTGTCCAATCGCCACTTTGGGGTAATTCCCATCGAACTTGCTCCACACCTTCAGCATAGAGTTCATCTAAAGTAATAGTTGGGTCGGTCAGAAAAATCGGTTTACTGTCACATACAATCAACAGTGGTACGGTACTAGAACGTGCCCAGCTAGACATTTCGTAGATATTAATTGGGAAAGCTGGGGGTAAGAGCATTATCCAAGGTGGTAGCGAAGGGATGCCGCGCCAGTCGTAGCATCCAATCAGGGCGAGGTGCAATTTGGTAAAAATACGAGTTTTGCTGATGCCACCTCGCTGGAGAATAAAAGACCGCGCCCGCATCATTGCCGGATCGGTTGCTGGTACACCTAGCAACTTCAACGCCATGTAAGCTTCAACTGAGGTGCTGAGTTCTCCGCCATCTCCATAGAAAAGTTCCCAGCCCCCATGCTGCCGTTGCTGTTGACGCAGGTAGGCTTCAACTTTGTGTAAAGGTCTTGTTTGGTCTGTCCCCCAAATTTTATGGAGGAGGACGACCTCAGCAGTGATGGTGACATTTGATTCTAACTCTGCCCACCAGTAACCTGCTGGATATTGCATCGAAAGCAAATACTGCTGGCTGGCTGCGATCGCCGCTGTGACTTTCTTGACTCTTACCCTGTCTTGTGTTTGCATCAACTGAAAGGATGAAGTGTTAAGTATGAAGGAAAGATACCACGGTTAGACGCTGCGGTTTATACCAAGTATAAAATATCAAGGTTTCATCTTTTATTCTTCATGCTTTCTTTAATCATGGGTGCAATTCTACTAGGGCTAACGCTTTTATCGTTGATAATTTGGGTGGGATTATTGACTTTACGAGGACAGTTTTGGCGTTCAGACCAGCAATCAGAGGTAGGAGAAACTCAGCTAAAATCTTTACCAACAGTTTGTGCTGTTATTCCTGCCCGTAACGAAGCTGACTTGTTACCAATTACCTTGCGATCGCTCCTACTCCAAGACTATCCTGGTACTTTCAATGTATTTTTGGTAGACGATCGCAGCACAGATGGCACAGCAGGTTGTGCTGAAGGGGTTGCTTACGCCGTAGATAAACGCCAGCAATTTCATCTAATTTCTGGCGAATCATTACCTCCTGGATGGTCGGGCAAACTCTGGGCTATTGAGCAAGGCATTCAGCAAGCTAAAGCACTCACGCCAGACTATTTTTTACTCACTGATGCAGATATCGAACATGATGCTGGCAATCTCCGCCGACTGGTTGCCAAAGCCGTGCAGGAAGATTTAGACCTAGTTTCTGTAATGGTCAGACTCAGATGTGAGGACTTTTGGGAAAAATTTTTGATCCCAGCTTTTGTTTTTTTCTTTCAAAAACTCTATCCTTTTCGCTGGGTCAATAACCCAAATAATAAAACTGCTGCCGCCGCCGGAGGTTCTATTCTGATTCGTGCAGCAGCTTTAGAGCAAATTGGCGGCATTCAAGTTATTCGCCAAGCTTTAATCGACGATTGCGCCTTGGCTCAAGCTGTTAAATCAGTTAACAAGATTAGCAGCCAAAGTAATTCTTCCCCCCCTGCTCCCCCAGCCCCCCCTGCTCTGTCTAAGGGGCGTATCTGGCTGGGATTGAGTACTTTGACTCGCAGCTTGCGTCCTTATTCTTCCCTGGAAACTATTTGGGATATGGTTGCTCGTACTGCTTATACTCAACTGAATTATTCCCCATTGCTATTACTAGGTACTTTGTTGGGGATGACTCTGATTTATCTGATTCCACCTGTGAGTGTGATTCTGGGTGCAGTTTTGGGGAATTGGGCGATCGCATTTACAGGTTTATCAGCATGGCTTTTAATGTCTTTGGCTTACTACCCCACAATCCGCTTTTATAAATGTTCGCCTTGGTTCGCTTTTAGCTTGAGCGCGATCGCTTTTCTCTATACGCTGATGACTCTAGACTCGGCTATCCGTCACTGGCAAGGGCGCGGCGGTTCTTGGAAGGGACGAGTTTACCTTGGATGAGCAGAGGGCAGGGGCAGAGGAAGAATAAGTAATGACTAATGACTAAAGACTAAGTTTGTAACTTCTTCTAACACTTTTAGTCCTTTTAATGAGCCTCGAATCAGTCGAGTAGCGGCAATAGGTTGTCGCAGTAAACCTAGTGCCAATGGTAAAGGTTGAAGAGAACCGTCTGAACTTATTGCTGAGGACAAATCAGGAATATCGTGCTGACAGTCGTCGCTTACCACTCGTAGCATTGCCACTGCTATCCCCATATCGTTGAAAAAATTTAGGACAGCAAATCCTTCCATGTCAACAACATCAGCCGCCAACGTCTTAGCCAAATGCTCTTTTTCAGCAGCTGAGTAAATAATGCGATCGCTTGTCATAGACTTGACTAAAGATACCTTTTCTTGTGTCAAAAAGTGTAACTGTGCTGTAAAGATGCGATCGCACTCTTGCGAATTCCCCTGATAATTACAATCCTGGTACAGCACAATGTCCCCAATAGCATAGCGCTTGCTCAAGCTACCACATAGACCCATCACTAAGACTCTTGGTTGTGGATGATTCAGCAAATTTTTATCCTTTGACCATTGTTGCAGATACTTAGTTAAGGGTGTGATGCCAATGGGTATCGGCATCACAGTTGGCTTTAAGCCAGTGACTCCACTTAAGCCGCGACACACAGCTTTATACTCTGCTCCCTGAGGCACCAGAATTGTATTGATAGTAGTCATTGAATCTACGCAAGGAATGATACAACTGGGAATCTATATCCTTTATCCTTTTTTAAGAAGGCAATTAAGCATTATTGCTATTTCTTGGTAACTAAAACTCGCAAACTTCAGATGATTAATGTAGCATGACAAATAATTGTGTCATCTAAGAGGAGCAAGGGACACGGAGACAAGGAAGAATTTCTGTTGTAACTTCTCCTGCTCCCCCTGCTCTCCCTGCTCCCCTGCACTTCTACTCATCTACTCACCCACACGATAATTTTCCAAGATGGTCAAGCATAACAGCTCGCGCTCCGCAAGAGAGCGCTTCAATATCTCCAGATTGGCAATTGACTTTTCGTGGTTGACGGTGAGTTTTTGGATTGCCGTAACTGTAGCTGGTGTTCTTGCTTTCAGTTCCCTCAAGTACGCTTTGTTTCCAGATATTACTTTTCCAGTGGTGGTGGTGAATGCTACAGCCACCTCTTTGAAAACTGCCTTGGATACAGAGGCAAAACTTACCAAGCCACTGGAGGAACGACTGCACTCTCTGGAAGGACTTGAGGATATCCGCGCATCCATCTATCCTGGTCAAACTGCGGTTAGTCTGTCTTTTATTGTTGGCACTAATTTAGAATCATCGACCCGCAAGGTAGAAACTGCGCTGAAGCAGGTGACTTTACCTCAGGGAGCAAATTACAAAATTATTCCTCTGAATCTGAACGAGTCAGCTGCTATTAGCTATGCCATTGAAAGTAACTCACAGAATCTGACAGCGCTAACTAAGCTGGCGAAAGACCAAATCGTACCTGCGATCGCAAAACTGCCAGGAGTTCTCAAAGTCTCTCTGCTAGGCACTCCTGTTGCGTCACCTCCCCTAAATAATGTAAATACTGCTGCCATCCCCCAAGCAGGGGTAACATTAGTGCGGTTTAACGGTCAAAACGCACTAGCATTTCAGGTGATTAAACGCGGTAGTGCCAATACCATAGAAGTTGTAAGTCTGGTAGAGAAAGAAGTTCAAAAGCTGCGGTCTAGCCTCAAAGATGTCAAACTTACTTTAGCCGCTACCCAGGCAGAATATATCCGCCATGCCACCCAGTCAACAATAGATGCTCTGATGGAAGCAGTCTTGTTGTCTATTGTGGTAATTTTTCCCTTTTTGTGGAACTGGCGAGCAACTCTCATCTCTGCCTTGGCGATTCCGACATCTTTGTTGGCAACGTTTATCGTCATGGCAATTTACGGCTTCAACCTAGAGACGATCACGCTGCTAGCTTTGGCTTTAGTAATTGGCAGTATTGTTGATGATGCGATCGTTGATGTGGAAAACATTATGCGGCACATCGAAGATGGAGAAAGCCCTCGCCAAGCAGCGCTTTTAGCTACGAATGAAATCGGGTTGACAGTCACTGCCGCTACGTTGACAGCAGTCGCGGTGTTTCTGCCAATAGGTTTGATGGGTGGGGTAATCGGTCAGTTTTTCAAACCTTTTGGGATCACTGTTTCAGCGGCAATGCTCGCTTCTATGCTGGTTGCTCGCACTTTATCTCCAGTTCTGGCTATCTACTGGCTAAAACCTAAATCTTCACGTTCTCCTCGCCGCCGGGAAGCAAACATTTGGGTAGCTTTTGCCCAATCTTACACATACTTGCTGCAATGGTCTTTGAATCACCGAAGGATAGTTATTGGATTAGCTTTAATTAGCTTTATCGCAGGTATAGTACTGATTCCACTAATTCCCAAAGGCTTTATTCCTAAACTAGACCGGGGCGAGTTCAATATTACTTATACGGCTCCTTTGCCGAGTATTGGGGGAGTAGGGGAGCAGAGGAGCAGGAGAGCAGAGGGGCAGGGGAGAAATCCTAGTACCCAGTTCCCCACTCCCAATCCCTTGAATGATTCTCTGGAAGTTGCTAAGAAACTAGAAGAGGTGGTCAGAAAATCGCCAGCAGTTGAAACGGTATTTACCACAGTAGGGTCGCGTGAGGGTGAACCTAATAAAGGTACTCTCTATGTGAAACTCAAGGATAATCGCAATATTACAACGGCAGCTCTACAAGACCAATTTCGCTCTTCTTTGCCTACTCTGCCTGGGGTGACTACTAGTGTTGAAGACATTCAATTTGTCGATACTGGTGGTCAAAAACCTCTCCAGGTAGCATTAAGAGGGAACGATCTTCCAGCCCTAAGCAAAGCAGCCAAGGCAATTAAAGAAAGAATTCAGAAACTACCAGGATTTGCTGATGTCACAGTTACAGGCGAAGCTAATCCACAGGGCACAGTTTTTCAAATAGAGCGGCTGAATAATCAGCGGGTAGCCTATATCAGTGCTAACCTTGGTAAGGATTTGTCTTTGGGTGATGCTACTGATAAATTGGTAGCTGAAGCTCAAGCAGTGTTGCCCCCCAATGTTTCCCTAGATTTGGGTGGAGACTCTGCCCGTCAAGGAGAGGTTTTTGGCAGTTTCGGCACTACTTTGGCTCTATCGGCCTTGTGCATTATAGTAGTACTGATTTTGCTATTTAAAAGCTGGGTAGATCCTTTAGTTATTGGTGTTTCTTTGCCTCTAGCACTGGTGGGGGCAATGTTAGCGCTACTAATTACCAAAAGTGACTTTGGTATGATCTCATTGATCGGCTTTGTCTTTTTACTGGGGCTAGCAAATAAAAATGCCATCTTGCTTGTAGATTACATCAACCAGCTACGCAAAGTTGGCTTAGGGCGCACCGAAGCAATCCTCAAAACCGGATTAGTGCGCCTGCGACCAATCATGATGACGACTGCCTCCACTATCTTAGGAATGCTACCGATCGCTTTAGGTTTAGGAGCAGGTTCAGAATTGCGATCGCCTATGGCTGTAGCTATTGCCGGCGGATTAGTAACCTCGACTATCCTCAGTTTGATTGTTGTACCCGTGGTCTACACGATTTTAGATGATTGGTTTCCCCGGTTTCAGAAGATGGAGAGTAGGAGAGCAGGGGAGCAGGGGAGAAGTTGATGCAAGTCTTTGTCACAGGGGGTACGGGTTTTATTGGCGCTCATCTGGTGCGATTGTTGTTGCAACAGGGATACACAGTTAAAGCGCTGGTACGCCCTAGCAGCAATCTGGAGAATCTGCGCGGTCTAGAGGTGGAAATTGTCAAGGGCGATTTAAACGATTCAGAACTCTGGCAATATATGCTGGGTTGCCAGTATCTATTTCATGTAGCAGCCCACTATTCTCTGTGGCAAAGCGATCGAGAATTACTTTATCAAAATAATGTTTTAGGTACGCGCAATGTGCTAGCCGCAGCCCGCAAAGCCGGAATTGAGCGCACCGTTTATACCAGTTCAGTGGCGGCTATTGGGGTGGGATCGTTTGGTCAAGTTATAGACGAAACTTATCAGAGTCCTTTAGATAAATTAGTGGGTGACTACAAAAAGTCTAAGTTTCTGGCTGAACGAGAAGCTATGCAAGCCGCTGCTATAGGTCAGGATGTAGTTGTGGTCAATCCTAGTAGCCCCATAGGGTCATTGGATATCAAGCCTACCCCAACTGGTGATATCATCCTGCGGTTTTTGCGGCGGCAAATGCCCTTTTATTTAGATACTGGTCTAAATTTTATCGACGTGCGCGATGTGGCATGGGGACATTTACTGGCTTTGCAACGAGGAAAATCAGGCGATCGCTATATCTTAGGTCATCAGAATCTGACTTTGAAGCAATTGCTTGACCAACTCGCCCAGATTACAGGTTTGACAGCACCCCAACAAACTGTACCTACTTGGTTACCTCTAGGTATAGCCTGGGTTGATGAAAAGATTCTCGCACCGTTAGGGAAGCCGCCATCAGTCTCTTTAGATGGCGTTCGTATGGCTAAACAACCTATGTACTACGATGCCTCGAAGGCAGTACGAGAGTTAGGTCTGCCTCAATCTTCTTTAAATGTGGCACTCAAGGAGGCTGTGGATTGGTTTGTTTGTGAGGGCTATGTCAACCCTTAGGGGGAATTAAAAATTAAAAATTAAAAATCCTATAGATAAATCTAGGGCTTCGGAAAGTGGTATTTTGCTCAATACAGGAGTGGTAGAAACAATGGCGATTAATTTACAACAAGCTATGGATATTGGGAAGTATTTAGTCAAGCAGCGTCTTTTAGGGCGTAAACGCTTCCCATTAGTGTTGATGTTAGAACCGCTGTTTCGGTGTAATCTAGCTTGCTCTGGTTGCGGTAAAATCCAGCATCCAACGGAGGTTCTCAAGCAAAATCTGACCCCAGAACAGTGCTTTACCGCAGTGGAAGAGTGCGGCGCACCAGTTGTCTCAATTCCTGGGGGAGAACCTCTGCTACATCCCCAGATTGATGAGATTGTTCGGGGATTAGTTGAGCGCAAGAAGTATGTTTACTTGTGTACCAATGGTTTGTTGTTAGAGAAGAGTTTAGATAAATTTCAACCTTCTCCTTACCTAACTTTTAGCGTGCATTTAGATGGGATGCGGGAGTGGCATGATAAATGTGTAGACCGCAAAGGCGTTTTTGATATTGCCGTGCAAGCTATTCGCGCCGCTAAAGCTAAAGGGTTTCGTGTCACGACTAACACTACCATCTTTGAAGGTTGCAACCCCAAAGAAATGCAGGAGTTCTTTGACTTCCTAGAAACACTAAATACTGATGGGATGATGATTTCTCCGGGTTACAGCTATGAGTGGGCACCAGACCAGGATCATTTTCTCCAGCGCGAACAAACTCGCGCCCTCTTCCGAGAAATTCTAACTCCATACAAAACTGGTGCAAAAAACTGGAACTTTAATCACAATCCCTTATTCCTAGACTTTCTTATCGGTGAAAAAGATTATGAATGCACGCCTTGGGGTAGCCCTAGTTATAGCGTTCTTGGTTGGCAAAAACCTTGTTATTTACTAAACGAAGGTTATTACGCCACCTTCAAAGAATTGTTAGCAAAAACCGACTGGAGTCAATACGGTCGTGCTAGTGGTAATCCCAATTGTGCCGATTGCATGGTTCACTGCGGCTACGAACCCACAGCAGCAATGGATGCAATGCAACCGCAAAATATGGCACGTGCCCTTGGTAGTGTATTGGGAAATCGGTAAATAAAATCTTCGCTTTTCTCTCTGTGACTCTGTGGCTCTGTGGTTTAAAGTATTTATTTAACCACAGAGGCACAAAGAACACAGAGGAAAAAACTCAAAATTCAGAGTAAACCCCAGTACTTAATACGTTCCTCAAGCCAACCTTCTACTGTGTAACGAGCGATCGCTTCATTTACTTGCCGTCTCAAGTCATCATATTGCAAGCCTTTAGGCATCACCACTGACAAAGGTTCAGTTGATAGCTTGATTGGCAGTAGCCGATATTCGGGATATTTTTGTACCCAACCGCTGAGAACGCTAGCATCTGCGGCAAATGCTACCGCAGCACTGCTTTCTATTCGCTCTCGCGCTTCTTCGTAAGAATTCACGCCTAGTAACTCGACATTGGGCACATAGTACCGCACTTGAGCAATAGTGCTGGAATTTTGGAGTACGGCAATTTTTTGTTTTGCCAAATCTTTTAGCTGCTGTATAGAGGTATCTTTTGTCACTAATACAGCGCTATCAAAATAGTAGGGAACACTGAAACTAACTAAGCGAGCGCGTGAATTGGTTGCTGTTACCCTAGCAATGGCCAAATCAACTTTCTTGTCTAAAACAACAGACAGGCGATCGCGATTCATTACAGGTTGCAACTTGACAGCATCTACCTTACCTAGGAAGTCAACTGCCAAGCGCTTTGCTAAGTCAATTTCTAAACCTTGCAAATTGCCGCTGGCATCTTTAAAACCTAAAGGACGCAAGTTATCTTTGACAGCAATATTTAAATAGCCTCGCCGCTGAATTTCTGGTATTTGAGCGGCAGATGCGCTCCATCCTGTTCCCAAAATAGAAAAGCAAAAAATGGCCGCAATTAATAATAGAAAAGAAGAATAAAGGATGAAGGATGAAAAAAAGAATCGTTGTCGTACATAGACTTCCTTTTTCCAGCCCCCAGATTTATCTGTGGGATACACTTCAGCCTTCATACTTCACACTTTATCCTTTGGCTTGGCTGGCCAATTCCGCGACTTTGCTAAAGCTAGCTGGATCGAGAACTGCCAATTGCGCCAACATTTTGCGATTTAGTTGCACATCAACTTTTTTCAAATTGCCGATGAACTGGCTATAACTCAGTCCGTGTTGCCTTGCAGCAGCATTAATCCGAGCGATCCAGAGGCGACGAAAATCGCGCTTTTTCTTTTTGCGATCGCGGTAGGCACTTCGTAGTGCCTTCATCACTTGTTGATTGGCGGTTCTAAACAGAGTTGAGTGGGAACCGCGAAAACCTTTAGCTAGTTTGAGAATTTTATTGCGGCGTTTACGAGCTACGTTACCGCGTTTTACCCGAGTCATAATTTAATTCCTGAAAGACTTACAAATATGGGAGCATCAAACGTACGTTTTCTTCGTCGCGTTCGTGTACAAGTGTAGTTTTGGACAGTTTACGCTTTTTGTTGGAACTTTTGTGTTCTAGAAGGTGGTTTTTGAAAGCTTTACGACGCACGATTTTACCGGTGCCAGTGGCACGGAATCGCTTCGCTGCTGCTTTACGAGTCTTTAATTTAGGCATGTGCTGGCTTTAATTCGACACGATCCATCATTATATACTAATCAACGAGGTAGTAGACAGGAGGCAGTTGTCGTACAGACGCGATTAATCGTGTCTGTACAAGAGTCAGTTGTCAGGAATCAGTAATTATTCTCCCTCATCCCCCTCATCCCCCTCATCTCCCCCTACTCCCTCTGCTCTCTTAATCCCCCTTCTCCGGTACTATGTATATGATCGCTACCTAATGCAGCTCCCTGCACCAATGTCAGAACATTTTACTCCTCCAACAACTAAGCCTCGCGTTCCCCATTTCTCCTCTGGACCTTGTGCTAAACGCCCTGGCTGGTCTGTTTCTAATCTTCAAAACGCCTGTGTAGGTCGTTCTCACCGCTCCGCAGATGGCAGAGCAAAATTAGCAGAAGTTATAGAACGCTCCAAGAAAATCCTAGGCGTTCCTGCCGATTATCGCTTGGGCATCGTTCCGGCTTCCGACACTGGTGCAGTAGAAATGGCATTGTGGTCACTACTGGGAGAACGCCCCCTGGATATTTTGGCATGGGAAAGTTTTGGTCAGGAATGGGTGAAAGATGTCGTAGATGAATTAAAGTTACCTGATACTCGCTTGTTAAAAGCACCCTACGGCAGTTTACCGGATTTAGACCAAGTTGATTTTAGCCATGATGTAGTGTTTTTGTGGAATGGCACAACTTCCGGTGTCAGAGTACCAGATGGTGATTGGATTGAGGACGATCGCCAGGGACTTACTATTTGTGATGCGACATCTGCTGTTTTTGCCATGGATATACCCTGGAAAAAGCTAGATGTGGTTACTTACTCTTGGCAAAAAGTATTGGGTGGAGAAGCACAACATGGAGTCCTTGTACTTTCACCCCGTGCTGTAGAAAGACTAGAAAGCTATCAACCAGCTTGGCCACTACCTAAACTTTTTCGCCTGACACAGAAAGGCAAACTGATTGAAGGCATTTTTAAAGGAGATACTATCAACACGCCATCAATGTTGTGTGTAGAAGATGCCATCGATGGTCTGACGTGGGCTGAAAGTATTGGCGGACTCTCTGGTTTAATTGGTCGTAGCGAAGCTAACCTAGCAGCGATCGCCAAATGGGTTGAGCAAAGCAGTTGGGCAGATTTTTTAGCGGAGAAACCGGAAGTTCGCTCTTGTACCTCCATTTGCTTGAAGATTGCGGATTCTTGGTTTACTGGCTTAAGTCCGGAAGAACAGGCAAAATGCGCCAATAAAATAGCAAAAATTCTAGAAAAGCAAGAAGTAGCTTACGACATTGCATCCTATCGTGCTGCACCTCCCGGATTGCGGATTTGGGGAGGAGCAACAGTAGAAACTGCAAATATTGAAGCCTTACTTCCCTGGTTGGACTGGGCATACACTACCGTGAAAGCCGAATTGGCTACTGTGGCTTAACCTCGTGATGCGAGACAGTGGCAGCATGAGGCAGAAAGCAGGAATTATTTTCTTTATCCCCCTGGTTGCCATTGTCTTCTCTAGCCCCAAAGCAAGATTGTCACGATTTTTTGGAACAGTGAGGCGATCGCTTCTGCTAAAATTTCAAAACTCTGGTTCCACCCCCAACTTTCCTAACTGGGCTGCTAATTGCTCTATATGTTGATGAGATAATTGTTTTTGTTACCGTTTTTTGCTGCTAACTCTGAACTCTAAAGCAATAGTTCCTCGCCTTCATCTTTGTTAAGTATGTAGGCATATTCAACATACAAGAAAATACTAGTTCGTAGTAAGCGATTTATCGCTTTTTCAGAGTTATCAGCACTGAAGTCCTTATTACAATCTTTAATCTAATCTGCTTGTGTACCTGGAGAATATAGTTTGATAAATAAAACTAATTGGTTTCTCTTAAACTAATGAGCTTTTGGTTTTATCTATTTGTTGGAAGTGCAGTTATTTGTTCTGCTCTATCTTTCTGGTCAATTAGTCAGCAAGACAAATTGCAACGACGTTGCGTAGATCGTTTAGCAACTTGTAGATTGACTGGCTATGAAGTTGCAAGAATCTTATTAAACGAGAATGGTCTGGACAACATATTTGTGGAAAAAGCTCAAACATCTAAAAGTGCAGCTTTCAGTCCGCAAGAGGGAAAGCGAGGAATCATACACCTTCCTCCAGAAATTTTTGAAGGTAATTCTCTGCGTGCCATAGCAACTAGCGCTCATAAGTGTGGTCATGCCTTACAGTATTATTTTGGTGGTTCTCACTTATTAATTTCTAGGAGAGCATTTGCTTTATTTTGGATTTTAATGGGAAGCGGATTTTTTCTTTTAAATTTCAGTTTTATTTTTTTAACTTTTATGGGGAGCGAATTTTTTCTGATTCCTCTTTGTGTAGTCATTTTAGGAGGTATTCCTGGAGGATTTTACATAGTAGCGAAACTTAAAGATGAGTCCAATGCTACTCGTTACGGGATTAGAATGTTGGAGATAGAAAGACTTATAGAATCTCAAGAAACTAGTTTTGTAACACAGTATTTGCAAGTATCTTTTTTCAAAGCTGTGTCAGATTCTTGGTTATTTGCTAGTCTTTGGAGCTTTGCGATGGCTGGTGTCATCCTGTGCCATACTCGCTCAGCTTTCTATTGAAAAAGCGACTGGGGACTAGGTATTGGGAAAAGGGAAGGGGGAGGAAAGAACTATCCCTTTGCCATTTCCCCCTCTTATCCAGTCTGGTGCGTTGATAATAGTATTTCGTTGTACCGACAAATACGTTAGGATCGTCAACAAACAACCTATCTAAATTCTGCTGAATCTCTACGAGCCAGCGAAACTATATAGTGTTATTCGCCATTGGCTGTCTGTCGCTATCTGGGTAGACAACCTCTGGCTGTTTCGGTACTCGGATTTGAGATACTATACCTTCACCCTCAGAGAGATATTTAATGGGGATGCTTCCAAATTAGCAGACAGAGGAAGATGTCTGCGGACTGAATCTAGAGCATACACTATTTAAAACAGTACTCTTGTTCTACTATAAACAGATTAAAGATAGTATTATTAAGGACTGTTTCACGGGAAACTCCCTCTCAGCCAGTTAATATGTCAGAAAAACAGCTAGCAGCATCTTTAAACGGGCATCTTCCGTACTCCAGCCAAAATAGCCTGAATACTATCCGTATTCGGGGTGCTAGGCAGCATAATCTGAAAAATATTGACTTGGAATTGCCACGCGATCGCCTGATTGTGTTCACTGGCGTTTCTGGTTCGGGTAAGTCTTCCCTAGCGTTTGACACAATTTTCGCTGAAGGCCAACGTCGCTATGTAGAATCCCTCAGCGCCTATGCACGACAATTTTTAGGACAATTAGATAAGCCGGACGTGGAGGCTATTGAAGGTTTAAGTCCGGCGATTTCCATTGACCAAAAGTCTACCTCTCATAACCCTCGTTCGACTGTAGGGACGGTAACGGAAATTTATGATTATCTGCGGCTGTTATTTGGGCGGGCGGGTGAACCTCATTGTCCGCTATGCGATCGCTGTATTTCTCCCCAGACCATTGATGAAATGGTCGATCGCATCATGGAATTACCAGACCGTACTCGTTTCCAAATCCTCGCCCCTGTTGTTCGGGGTAAAAAAGGGACTCACCGCAAGTTGTTATCGAGTCTGGCATCCCAAGGTTTTGTGCGCGTGCGCGTCAATGGCGAAGTCCGAGAATTGTCAGATTCGATTGAATTAGATAAAAATTTTACTCACACAATTGAAGTGGTAATTGACCGCCTCGTGAAAAAAGCTGGTATACAAGAGCGTTTAGTCGATTCACTTTCTACGTGTCTCAAACAATCAGGTGGTATTGCTAACATTTTAGTCAGTCTGTCGTCTGAGGAACCCTCCCCTAACCCCCCCTTGGCAAGGGGGGGTGCCGAAGGCGGGGGGTCTGAAAACGAACAAGAATTAGTATTTTCCGAAAACTTTGCTTGCCCAGAACATGGGGCGGTGATGGAAGAATTATCGCCGCGATTATTCTCATTTAATTCACCTTACGGTGCTTGTCCTCACTGTCATGGACTCGGAACTTTAAGAAGATTTGCGCCGGATTTGGTCGTACCTGACCCAGAAGCGCCAGTTTATGCTGCGATCGCACCTTGGTCAGAAAAAGATAATTCTTATTATTTGGAATTACTCTATAGTTTAGGACAAGCTCATGGATTTGAGTTGCAGATAAATTGGAGCAAGCTGACAGAAGAACAGCAGCAGATTATCTTACATGGCGAGCAAGAGGAACGAACCAAAGAGAATAAAAAGCAGAGTTTTAAAGGGGTAATTCCTATATTGCAACGGCAGTATGAGGGCGGATCGGAGCTAATTAAGCAAAAGTTAGAGCAGTATTTAATCGATCAGCCGTGTGAGGTATGTGAAGGGAAACGGTTAAAACCGGAAGCGTTGGCGGTACGGTTGGGACAATCGCGAATTTTAGATTTGACTGGAGTATCAATTCGAGATTGTCGGCAGAGAATTGATGAGTTAAAGTTGAGCGATCGCCAGTTTCAAATTGCTGATTTAGTACTTCGAGAAATCAAAGCGAGATTGCAATTTTTGTTGGATGTCGGCTTAGATTATCTCACCCTTGACCGTCCAGCGATGACCCTTTCTGGTGGAGAAGCCCAACGAATTCGTTTAGCAACACAAATTGGTTCTGGTTTAACAGGAGTTCTTTACGTTTTAGATGAACCGAGTATTGGTTTGCATCAAAGAGATAATGGACGGTTGCTCAAAACTTTAACTAAATTGCGCGATTTAGGTAATACCTTAATTGTGGTAGAACATGATGAAGAAACAATCCGCGCAGCAAACTACATTGTTGACATTGGCCCTGGTGCAGGAATTCACGGCGGAAATATTATTGCCCAAGGTGATTTAGAGGCGTTACTAACAGCAGAAAAATCCTTAACTGGTGCATATCTATCAGGAAGAAAGGTAATTACTACCCCAAAAGAACGTCGAGAAGGTAATGGGCGAAGTTTAATAATTAAAAATGCCCATCGCAACAATTTAAGAAATATAGATGTAGAAATTCCACTTGGTAAACTGGTCGCCGTCACTGGTGTTTCTGGTTCTGGTAAATCAACTCTGATTAACGAATTACTCTATCCATCACTGCAACACCATTTAACTAAGAAAGTTCCTTTACCCAAAGATTTGGATAAAATACAGGGTTTAAATGCTGTTGATAAAGCAATTGTAATTGACCAATCTCCTATAGGACGCACCCCACGTTCTAACCCTGCAACTTACACAGGCATTTTCGATGCCATTCGGGATGTATTTTCGCAAACAGTAGAAGCCAAAGCCAGAGGTTATAAACCCGGACAATTTTCTTTTAACGTTAAAGGTGGACGTTGCGAAGCTTGTAGCGGACAGGGCGTGAATGTTATTGAAATGAATTTTCTCCCAGATGTTTACGTGCAATGCGAAGTTTGTAAAGGTGCAAGATATAACCGTGAAACTTTGCAAGTAAAGTACAAAGATAAATCTATTTCTGATGTTCTCAACATGACAGTTGAGGAGAGTTTAGACTTTTTTCAAAACATTCCTAAAGCTGTCGCCCGTTTGCAAACTTTATTTGATGTGGGTTTGGGTTATATCCAATTGGGACAACCAGCAACTACCTTATCTGGTGGCGAAGCGCAGCGTGTGAAATTGGCAACAGAATTATCTCGACGTGCGACAGGAAAGACACTTTATTTAATAGATGAACCGACAACAGGTCTATCTTTTTACGATGTCCACAAATTGTTAGATGTGTTGCAACGTTTGGTGGATAAAGGCAATTCAATTTTAGTAATTGAACACAATTTAGATGTGATTCGTTGTTCTGACTGGGTGATAGATTTGGGGCCAGAAGGTGGCGACAAAGGAGGAGAAATAATTGCTGTGGGTACGCCAGAGGAAGTTGCAGAGAATCCGAGGTCTTATACTGGGCAATATTTACAGCAGGTGTTACAACAGTATCCTGCTATGAAAAAGTAGCAAGCGCGTTACACTTTACTAAAATATTTAGTTTTTAAATGTTGTATTACAGTATAAGTGAGTCAGTTGTGCGTTATCTAATGTACCCAGCCCACCATCAGCCTTTCTTTGAATGTGGTCAATGGAGTTAAGACGACTGGGGATATAGCCACCACAAATTTTACATCGTGGAGAACCAGGTAAAGCATCTCTGATGAAAGCTGCTGCCTTTGTCTCTCGTGAGAATTCTTTACTTTGTATATCATTTGTATTACTTTTTGTCTTAGCTTTTAAAGAACCAAAATCTTTTTCGGCTATGATGTCCTTAATGACACTTTTCTTATCTATTTTCTGAAGTAATTTATCAATAATTTTTACATAAAAATCTTTAACCTTTTCTTTTGCCTTAACTGCATTTCCATGTTTGCTAACTATTTGTGGAACCATATCATCTTGCCAAATTACCCATTCAAAGTCTTTTCGGACTTCTATAAATTTAGAAAAATATTTTGTTTTTTCTAAATGTAATATTAAGGTTACGATGCCATAAAATGAACCAATTTTGGGCTTTCCGGCGCTAGTGTAAAAATATATAATTGGGTGCAAACCCAAAGATGATGGATGATTACTATTTATTCTCTGAACTACCTTTTTACAATTTTTTAGCAGTTCTAAGGTTTTATCTCCTGTTGTGTCTTCTCCCAATTGATCGTCTACGTCTATACCATTAACCATATTTACAAATTCTAATATGACTTCAAGTTTTTCAGCAGTCGATAGATTTCCTACTATCGGTACGTCTAGAGTTTTAATAGGATTTTTCAGTTTAGGTTCAAAAATAAGTTGATGGATCTCTTGGGCTAGTTCTTCAATCTCATTTTGTTTTTCTTGTGAGAAGTCTGACCAATACTTGTGACCATTACCACTTCTCATAATTGCACGAGCAGCAACACCATTAGGTGTTTTTCGTGCTTTTAATAAACGCATTTCAGTTTCACCAATGGGTGCTGCTTTCTGGTTAATTTTGAAAAAAGACGCTTCTGCCTTTTCTGAATCACCCTCAACCCACTGAAGCTGGATACCTAAAGCTCCTAAGTTTCTTGCTCTATCAAGAAATTTCTGATCTACTTGTCCTTGATGCTGTGTTAATGATTGATAATCCTTGTAAGAACCAATAGTTGCTTTAATTAGTTTCCTTACCTCTAGAGCAGCGGCTTTTTGCTCTTCTGTAATGTCTCCATCATAAAATTCTTTGGAAATTTTACCATCACCATAGTCATCATTTATCCAGGCTATTAGAGAACTGAGCCGATGGGAGCCATCAATTACAAAATAATAACTACTAGAACTTCTCCAAAGAATGACAGAGGGTATTAAATCACCATCTAAAAAGCTTTCTATAAACTCACATATTTTCTGAGCTTCCCACTCATTAGTTTCTCTCTGAAAATCAGGTTTACGCAAAAAGGGATAGAAAAAAGAACTTTTTTCTAGATCGCGAATCGATATCATAGGAATATTTCTACCTATGTTTTGACCTTGTTGCCCTTGTACTTCAAATGCTTCTCTACAGATGAGGGCATCTAGGCTCACTTTTGGACTGTCCTTTGGCATTTTCTCTGTCGCTTTAGCTACTTTTTATAATCAACTATGTAATTTAGTATACAAAAAAATTAATTTATCAACATAAATTAGGTAAGACAAAATGAAGGCTTACCCAACGTACCCGTAGTTATGTATCTAATGCTTAAGAGCGATCGCCTACTTCAAAATCAACAAGTTTGCATCAAGATTAAAAAACTTCGCCAAAGCCATAGCATGTTCTTCAAAGATTTCTAACTGACCATTCATGACTTTAGCCACAACTTCATCAGAACCTAAAATTTTCTTCAGTCATCAAACTCATTCTCGATTGCGCGAATGGTGAGTTACCAGATAACATTTACTCCTGATAAAGGCATCTTGGAGTCTCGACTAATCAGAGGTAAACCCAAATGCTTAGCAGTGGCTGCAATAATTCTGTCAGGCATATCAGGAACACTATCTCGTGGTATTGTTGCCAATGCTGCAACTATCTCGTCTGTGAGATTCGATAGAATTAACCCACTAGTACCAGCTATTAATGCAGTATCTAGCTGAAGCTTCATATCTGCTGATATACGCCCTTTTTCCTGTAAGTAAACAATTTCTACAAGACAAATTGTTGGGATGTAAATAATAATCTCACCGCGATCGCACTGTTCAAAAGCCTGGTTAGCAGCAGGACTAAGACGCGGACTATCTTCTAAATACCAAATTAGAGCATGAGTATCGTCCACCAAATCAGACATCAAACATCCTCACGAGGGAAGTTTGCCTACATTTGCTGTCTTAGTTCTGTAATATCTGACTCAGTTATATTACTACCCTTCCACAGTCCCCTTAAAGAACTTCGTGGATTTGATTGAACTTTTGTCAACTCTCTTTCGATTTGGGGTGCAACTTGCTCAATCAAGCGCACTTTATCTACTAATGAAAGCTGCTTTACTAATTCAAGAGCTTCTTCTAACGTTACTATTTTCTCCATGTTGTCTTACTTCAGCTTTTATCAACAGCATATCATCATGACTAAAGTGGTATATCGTGCGATCCTGACCTCAGCGCGATCGCACCACTTTGCTCTCTTCTTTTAAGCTTATACTTGAACTAAATCTTGTCTCCACTACACCATGAAGACCTTAGCAAAGTGGACAATAGAAGACTACCACCGGATGATAGAAGCTGGTATATTATGCGATCGCCAAGTGGAGTTATTAAACGGAGAAATTGTAGAACTGACCCCAGAAGGGCCGTCCCATACATTTTATGGTGAAGAATTAGCAGACTATTTGCGTTCTTGCTTAACTGGCCAAGCGTTGATTAGAGAAGCTCGACCAATCACATTAGCAGATTCTGAGCCTGAGCCAGATATTGCCATTGTGAAACCACCGCGAGAAAATTACCGCGATCGCCACCCCGACCCTGAAGATATTTTTTGGGTAATTGAAGTTTCCGAATCAAGTTTGAAAAAGGACTTGGAGTTGAAAAAACAAATATACGCAACAGCCAACATCCAAGAGTATTGGTTAATAAATCTAAAGTCTAAGCAATTAATTGTGTTTCGTTCACCAACAGGGACTGACTATTTATCAAGACAGGATATCAGTCAAGGTTACATAGCACCACTAACATTTCCTACAGTCCAAGTTTTAGTTGAGCGGTTACTAGCTTAATTTAAGGTTCAAAAAATTAAGCTTCACCAGAAGTCTCGTTAGCTGGCGGTTGTAATGGTTTAACCACAACGCGACCATTTTCAACCACAGTACAATTTTTAACTGCGCTCTTGCTGTGGTGAACTGGAACATCCTGACACTGGTTTTTGTGGGAGATGTTTTGCTCCTGTTGTTGATTAAGGATAACAACACTACAGGCGCATGAAGGTAACGACATATCAGATACTTTGATCTCTAGATCTATTATCGCACTGCTAATTTCATTTGCATGAAAAATTTACTACCTGTACTTTGAGAAATAGGCGAACTCTTTAACTGTCATAGCAAAGCTTAAGATTTTACGTTTGAGCTTAGTCATTCAACTTGCTAAAACAATTTAAAAGCCAGCGCATAATTTATGGCTGTTCTTAATTGTATTCAACACAAATATTCATAGAGGCGTAAAGCATAGCATTTTGTAGTGTAATATACACAACCGAGACCTTTATATTTCAGCGCGGATTATTGCGTATATCAAAGATTGTGGCTGTAAGTACTTGCTTTAATGTACTCATAACTTATTTGATATATGTAAACCTAGTACATAGGAAAGCGGCACAGATCCCGCCCCGTTTTCCTCACCAGCCAAACTTGTTTGGAGGGCGTAGATTGCGGGTTTTGCAGATGAAAAAATTTTTGAAATACCTAAGTTTAGGTCTGCTATCTACGTTTCTGACAGCTACTCCCGGACTGGGCGCTGAACGCATCAGCTTTTTTTACCCTCCTTTTGGCGAATTTTCTTTGTCTGTGGACTCGCTAGAAAAGTTTGCCAAAGAAGGCAAAATCGATGATGACTTGGGATTTTATGCCAGTCGTGCGACTCCTCAACAACTTGCTCAACTGCGAGAACTACTTCAGCAGCGTTTCAATATCACTCCAACCCTAGTATCTCAAGTTACCTACTCGCCTATAGGTGAAAGGTTAATGCAGCGTTTAGGAAATTTGGTGCTGACTGAATCTCGCAAAAATGGTTTCTATGCCTTACGCGGTGCTTTGATTGTGGCTGCTGCTGATAAAGAAGGCTTAACAATTGTGAATTTACTACGCAGGTATCCTAGCGAAACTGTACGACTGAATTTCACAGAAGGGCTAAAGATAGTCGGCGATCTGTCAGAATTGCTTAAAACACGAGATAAAGTTGTTGCTTCTCTGCAAAAAGCATCGATCGCCCAAGCTGCCACTTCTAATATTGACTTTTCCCAACAACCAGATTTGCGAGTGCCTGGAAAATTCAAGTGGGATAAAAAATCCCTGGAACTGAATGATGTTTCTCGCGATCGCCGTTTGCCGGTGGATATCTATTTACCTCAAGCAACACCAGAGAGTGGTGGAGGATCTCCCTTTCCTTTAATTGTGATTTCTCATGGGATCGCCTCAGACCGCTATGCCTTTGCCTACTTGGCTGAACATCTGGCATCTTATGGCTTTGCGGTTGCTGTACTAGAACACCCTGGTAGTAATGCCGAACGCATTCAGCAATATTTTGTGGGTTTGGCTGCCCCACCAGATGCAACGGAATTTACCAACCGACCTTTGGATATTAAATATCTCCTCGATGAACTCCAGCGCCGAGAAAAGTTCGATCCCACCCTCCAAGGCAAACTAAATTTTCAGCAAGTCGGAGCGATCGGTCAGTCATTTGGAGGTTATACAGTTTTAACTTTGGCAGGAGCAAAGATTAACTTTGACCAACTCCAGCGAGACTGTAATCCTGATAATTCAAACTTGAATTTGTCGCTGATTTTGCAATGTCAAGCAACTGAGTTAACCGCGACAAATTATCCGCTTAACGACGATCGCATTAAGGCCATCATTGCGATTAATCCCGTTGACAGTTCCGTTCTAGGTCAAACCGGGATCGGTCAAATTCCAGTTCCTGTGATGTTGGTGGCTGGTAGCCAAGATATTTTCGCCCCACCAATATCTGAGCAGATTCGCCCTTTCACATGGCTTCCTAATCCCAATAAGTACCTAGCTTTAATTGAAAATGCCACCCACTTTACCGCCATTGCAGATTCTCCTGCTAATAATGGTGTGTTACCTGTACCAGCTAGCTTACTAGGCCCCGACCGTACTCTTGCCTATTCTTATCTCAAAGCCTTAAGTGTAGCTTTCCTAGAAACTCATCTTCTCAACCGCCCTGAATACCGCTCTTATTTGCAACCATCTTATGCCCAATTTATCAGTCAAGCTCCCCTCAATCTCACTTTGTTACAATCGCTGACCGCAGATCAGTTGACTCAAGCAGTTAATGAACCAACTCCTCAGTCTGCCAAACCACTACAACTTAAATTGATCCCTACCCCACGTTAGGTCACAATAATTTTTATCTTGATAAGTAGAAAGCAGTCCCAATGAAAAAATTTTATCGCCAAGCATGAAAAAGGGACAAGGGAGAAATTCCCCCTACACCCTCTTTCAAGGCAGAAGGGAAAAGCCGCAATAGCAGTGGGTTAATTTTGATGACCTCTTAAGTAAAACCGAAAGTACCCAATCCAGTAAAACAGGTTAACTATCAGTAGTAAGCCTCTGCTGAGGTGCGATCGCATAGTCATAAAAAGATAAATACTTGTCAGAAATACTAACAAAATTTCCACCAAAGCTACGATACTACCGTAATGTTTGCGATCCCAGTAAGAAATAGGACTGATAAAGCGGTAATTACTAAAAGGAAAAAAGTGCCGATGGGCATCGTTATTATGGATAGGTAAGTCTAAAAGGCAGTGTAGCAATACACTGATGAATCCTACTTCTAGTAATTTCCAACTCAAAAAATGGGCAATAACTATCCCAATCACTCCTAAAGGAATAGAGTGAAATGCACTGAAAATAGCTTGCCAAGAAGGTTGATAATATACTTCTGACCAAATCTGGTACGGTGGCAGACGATACCCAAATTTCATCAAAAAGTAGAATAAAAATATTGGAATATCAGGCAAGATTGCGCCAATAAAAATTGCCCGATTTGCTTGAGTTTGTAATTGTTGATTGATAATAAACAGATTGAGAATGGCATGGCTGGGAGTATTCATTACAAAAATCTAGTGAATCTGCTGACGACAATCCGCTCTGCAATGTTTCCCAAACTATGTGTCTTTTCTATGTCTGAACTATGACTTAGGTGTAACAATTTCTAGGTTATTACAGATTTTTTTACTGATTGTCAAGAAACTTCGATATTTATCTAGTGGTATTCATAAAAACTTATTTGCCAAATTATTTCTTATATATATAATGTTTGTAAAGAAGTATTAAGAAATACTTATTAAAAAATATTGCAATACCTTGATTTAATTGTTAACGTGTGTATGGCAGCGGTACTGGTGATTGCTCTAAATCTAAGAGAGGTAAACCTATGAGCTATATCCATTCAGTCAATTGCGTGAAGTGTTGATTTTCAATCTGGGAAGCGAGGTTAATCTGATTTGTATGAGCAAAATGCAGATTAGCCCAGGAATGTCTCGTTGCCAAAGACTTATTGACGTTTTGATTTCAATGACAACTGATGTGTCTTACCCTGACCGGGATGCAAGTAGCTCTGGTTCGTCTGTTGGGAATAACTAAGAGTACGGTAAGACGGAGATTTTGGAGGTAAAAACCGATGAATATTCAAGGTAAAGTTGCCCTAATTACTGGGGCTTCCCGTGGTATTGGACGAGCGATCGCTCTGGCATTGGCGCAGCAGGGCATGAAGCGGCTGATATTGATAGCACGCGATCGCCACAAGTTAGCCGAGGTAGCAAGCGTTATCGAGGCGATGGGTGTGGAAGTTGCGATCGTACCAGTGGATTTAAGTAAACCAATAGAGGTAAACGTTGCTGTTGCTCAAGTTTGGCGCAGTTATGGCCCTATTCATCTACTGGTTAATTGTGCAGGTGTAGCATACCAAAACTCGTTTCTGCAATCGAAACTATTCCAAGTTCAAGAAGAACTTTCTGTGAATTTATTAGGGATGTATACCCTTACCAGTCTCATAGCCCGACGTATGGCCAGCCAAAGGCAAGGGACAATTGTCAATGTATCGAGCTTAATGGGGAAAGTAGCTGCACCGACGATGGCGACTTATTCAGCCACGAAGTTTGCAATCTTAGGGTTTAGCCAAGCTTTGCGTCGGGAACTAGCCCAATACAATATCCGAGTAATAGCATTACTACCTTCTCTCACCGACACAGACATGGTGCGCGACTTAAAATTATTTCGCTGGGTGATCCCGATGACTCCCCAGCAAGTAGCTGAAGCATTCATCGCCGGATTGCAAAAAGATGCACCAGAAATTTTAGTCGGATGGCAAAGTCATTTAGCTGTGTGGTGTCAACGCCTCGCCCCGTGGTTACTAGAAATGATTTTACGGATTGCAACGCCGCCAGCGCCAAACAAGCAGCTGGAGGAAAAACCGAGTTTCTTACATCGAATCCAGTGTTTCAATGATTTTTGGCTATCCAGAAACATAGATTCATTGGTGTCTGCACTTAAGTTCTGAGAAATAAATCTTTAGAAGCGATCGCCAAACATATACCATCAAGGCGATCGCATTGTTTATCCTTGGCTCAGTACAACAATTCATTAGTTGGTAGGGAAAATCCTCAGCGTCCCTCTGCGTTTAAAAACGCCACCATTTTATGCATTAATTAGAATTCACGTCTGCACTCAAGATAAAGCGATAGAGTGTAAACATAAAATTTCAGCTTTTATCCTTCATGCTGTCCTTGAATACCACAGATTTGCCAGAAATTATTGATGGCTTGCCAAATATTTCTGGATGGGAGAAAGAAGTTCTCTCTGTCGTCAACCATGATGCACCTATATTCTTACCCTCAACCAATATTAAGTTAGAGGATGTGAATGCAGTATTTGCGATCGCCTTGCACATGCACCAGCCAACTATACCCGCTGGACATGGTGGTTCGCTCATTAGCAATCTGCAATATATGTTTGAACATCCCAACGAAGGGGATAACCATAATGCCGGGCCATTTGCCTATTGTTATAGCCGTATGGGGGAATTCATTCCCGAACTCGTTCATCAAGGTTGCAATCCACGTGTGATGCTGGATTACTCTGGGAATCTGTTGTGGGGACTCAGGCAGATGGGACGCGACGACATCATAGATAACCTCAAGCGGATTACTTGCGATCGCACCTATCAACCTTATGTAGAGTGGCTGGGTACAATGTGGAGCCATGCTGTTGTTCCTTCCACTCCTATACCAGACATTAAATTGCACATCATAGCGTGGCAACAGCATTTTGCAGCTATTTTTGGTTGGGAAGCACTAGCGCGAGTCAAAGGATTTTCTCCGCCAGAAATGCATTTACCAAATCATCCTGATACCCTATTTGAATTTGTTAAAGCACTCAAAGAATGTGGATATCGTTGGCTACTCGTACAAGAACATTCTGTAGAAACGATTAATGGTGAATCTCTCACCTACAAACATTTACCACACCGTTTAATTGCTCGTAATTCCCAAGGCGAAACAATTAGCATCACAGCCTTGATTAAGACCCAAGGTTCAGATACTAAATTAGTTGCTCAAATGCAGCCTTATTATGAAGCCAAAACTCTATCTAAACAACAATTAGGGAGTATTTTTATCCCACCAATAGTTAGCCAAATTGGTGATGGTGAAAATGGCGGCGTGATGATGAACGAATTTCCCAGCGCTTTTAAACAAGCTTGGTCGGATATGGTGCATAACGGCGGAGGAAAATCTGGCGTTGTTGGAGTGTGTGGTACAGAATATTTAGAATTAATCGAGGCTGCTGGTTGCAAACCTGAAGAATATCCAACTTGCCAGCCAGTGGGACAATATCAAATTTGGCAGCGAGTCTCACCAGACAATTGTCAGCCTGAAGCTGTAGAAACAGCCATTGGAGAATTAAAGCAAATTAATCCAAATTTTCACATGGATGGCGCTTCATGGACAAATCATATCAGTTGGGTACAGGGATATGAAAATGTTTTATCTCCAATGAATCAACTTAGTAGTTTATTTCATAAAAAACTTGATAAATTGACCTCGACTGACATTGCCGAAAGCATTACTAGAAAATCTGATTATCGCAAGATTCTCTTACACAACTTGTTACTACAAACAAGCTGTTTTCGTTATTGGGGACAAGGTGCTTGGACTGACTACGCGCGGGAAATTTATCAACGTGGCGAAAATTTGCTGCAAACCACAACTTTGGGAGACTAAAGTTAGGAGCAGGCGGAGCAGAGGGAGATGGGATCGTGGAAAGACGCGATGAGCAGTTCGTTGCGGTGAATCAGCGTTCTTGGCGGGGTCTCCCTCCGGAGCCATTGCGGTGAAGCATTTGCTGTCTTGGCGGTGCGAAACTCCAAACCTTTGCGCCGATTGATGTACATCAAATATAAGCGCACCCACCCAAAACTTGAGCAGGAAATTTTATAGTACATTTAAACTATAAATATCATCAGGGCAATAAAGGATGCGATCGCATAAAAAAATAAATTTCCTCAGTGAGCGATTTTCTTATAATCAAGTTTCTTGGGATAAAAAATGATGACTGAATCTCAATGAAGGATGAATTTTTGTCAATTATTGTTGAGAAAATTTTAATAGTTAATCTCTCAGAAATGAAATAAATTCTCACATTTTTTTAAGCTTTTTACTATCAGCTAATATTTAGTTTTATCAAGCATTATACCATCAAACATAGCAAGCATAATAGTTAAATTGAAACTTTTGACAAGTTAATCTGGATGATTCAACAATATATTCAAAGACTGGTCAAAATTCGCAGCTTGCAGAATAAAAAGGAGAAAAAGAATTTTCAAAATATTTAATTTTAGTAGATTGGAACGAGAAAATATCTAGAGGTCAGGTAGATTTATAAGTATCTCTAACTAATTTATCTAACTCCTGCTGCATTTTTATTTGAACTAATTCATAACAAGCATTCACATAGTTACGATCTCTAGCTGCATCTTTGCCATATCTTTCAAAAGTAATTGGATTACAAATACGAGTATGAATTTGCACAGGTAGAGGTATATTAGGTAGAGGGCCAATAGACAATCCCCAAGGTAAACCTAAATAAATCGGAAAGACTCCTGGGTCTATTTGATAAAACCACGGCAATCCCCACTCATTCAATTGTTTTACTAAATCATAACAGTCACATAAAACAATCAAGGTGTCATGAGCACCTACTGATATCAAAGGAATGATTGGAACTTCTTGTTTTAAGGCTAGCTTGATAAAGCCTTTATGACCAGCTAAATGAATTTTATGGCGTTGACTGTGAGGACGAAACATATCATATTGTCCTCCTGGATATACGAGTACGCTAGCACCCATATCAAAAGCAGCACTAGCCATTTTTGGATGTGCGATAATGGCCCCTATTTTTTGAGCTAGTTCGGCTATTTTTGGACTTACTTGCCAAGCGTAAGGATGCATTAAACCGTAGACCAAACGCTTAGTTCCAAATCTATAAAACCAATCGTACATCATCATTACTAGGTCGGGAGAAGCCATTCCCCCATTATGAGAGCCAACTAGTAGTACTTTCCCTTCTGTTGGTATGTGATGCCATCCGTCAGTTTTTACTTGAAAGTAATAACGGTAAAACCATTCCCATACAGGCATTAATAATTCAATAAACTGAGGATCTCGCTCTGTTAATGACCAACCTGGTACACAGCTAGATGTATTTATCACTTGATTACTCATAAGTACTGGACTCACCGGACTGCTCCCTTTGCCTTCCGTAGCTGCCTCAACTAGCTCCATTTTAGGACAAGGCTATGCAGCAACCTTTGATGTTGGGCTTCGGATTGCGTGATTTGAGTACAGGACTTGTGACAACTTTCCATTTTGGCAGCGAAAGCTATTTATCTATTCCGCGATCGCGGTAGCCTGAAAGTAGGTAAGTAGCTAAAAAAGCTAATATTATCACTGTTCATAATGATGGTATGCTACTTCGGTTAAATATAACTATATGTCATGGCCGTCGTGTTGCTTAAAGTAACTTGATTATTGAGTCTTTTCACTTGTATATATAGTTATTCTTGGGCTGAGCTTACCTTTCTGAGTGGCTTTGATTATACATTTTTCAGTTCATATCCTATTTGAATAATAACCTCAACAAGAACCTTAACCCTTGTGAAACATAGATTACTAAGGTTTTTAATGTAACTTTTAATTAATATAAATTTCAGAATAATTACTTATTATTAAATTTTATCCGCGTCTTTTTAACCTCTGGGTTATACTTTAGTAGTAAGGGTTTAAAAGTTCAAGCTACCTTACCATGCAAGTATCTTTCTCTACATCCATTTAGTTAAATAAATCACTGCTAAGTTATAGTGATGCAGAGATTACAGAGAGAAAAAATTTTACGAGTCACCTGGAAACGGCTATATTAATAATTTTAATTATTGACAACGCAGGCAAGATGTGGTTCGGTGAGAAAACAGCCGAAACGGAGTGCGTTCAGCACCCACAAGAGACTGCATATAATGGTGCAGTTAAAATGAGGGGAATATGTATTTAATTAAAATATTAGACGCAAAGCCGAAATCATTCTCAATATTACTAAGTATCTGCCTGATTGCTCTGATAGGCTTGATTGATTATCACATACCACCAGATATTTCTGTATCAATTTTCTATTTATGTCCTATTGGACTCGCTACATGGAAAGCAGGTAATTGTACTGGTTTATTAATCTCAATTATTAGTTCTATAACATGGTTTATAGTTAATCCCAGACCAATAAATTACTATTCACACTTTTTAGTACCTTACTGGAATACAATTGTTAATTTAGCTTTTTTCCTATTTACTAATTATTTAATCTCTGAACTTAAATTTACATTAAAAAATCTAGAAAAACTGGCTCGAACTGATGCTTTAACTGGATTAACAAATAGAATGTTTTTCATGGAGCTAGCCAAACATGAAATTAATAAAGCTCTAAGGCATCAAGAAACTTTGACATTTGCTTATATAGATATTGATGATTTTAAAAAAATCAACGATCAATTTGGACATAATGTTGGGGATAACCTTCTCTGTTTAGTAGCTGAGGCTTCTAAGAGTACCCTACGTAAAATTGATATTATTGCGAGAATTGGTGGTGATGAATTTGCTATTTTACTACCACGAACTAGCTATGAATCAGCAGAAATAGTACTGCATAGAGTCCAAAGACTTCTTTTAGAATCTATGAATCAAAAAGGTTTTTCAGTAACTGTTAGTATTGGTGCTATTACTTTTAACAATCCTCCAAATTCGGTTAGCGACATGATAGAAAAGGCAGATAATTTAATGTACTTTGCCAAAAAACAAGGGAAAAACTTGTTGCAGCACGAATTATCAGTAACTTTACAGGATGCTACTTAAATATTTCTGACCCTACGCAATGTGTTTCTTAAAAGCAGCCCCACTGGCGGCGCACCACCCGTTATGAATGAAAGAAACAGTGTTGAATGGGACTGATTAACAGATAAATTTATAAGTGTCCTGACAGTTAAGACCGAAGTCTCAATAGTGTTTACAAAGCCTGATTGAAAGCATGGTTCTGGGTTTTATGGTTATGACATTGGTGAAGGAGTATTTTCCTATCCCGTTTCAGAGATTATCTATTATTACCGACCCAGGTCAGGACATATTTTAATCATAATATTGGGATACCAAGATGAAATTGTCACCAAATCAATCTCAAAATCAGTCTAGCAGACAAGAAAAAAGACTTGAGCGTTCTAGAGCTTCATATTTAGAGCAGATAAATGAGAACGCAGCAGGGATTGATTTGGGTAGCGCAGAACATTGGGTATGCGTTCCTCCTCTAACAGAGGAGAAAAATGTGCGACGATTTGGATGTTTTACTCCAGATTTAATCGCAATGGCAGATTGGTTGACTCAATCTGGGGTGACAACTGTAGCGATGGAGGCAACAGGAGTATATTGGATTCCAGTATTCCAAATATTGGAAGCAAGGGGGTTTGAGGTCAAACTGGTAAATGCTCACCATTTTAAAACAGTACCAGGACGCAAAACAGATATTTTAGACTGTCAGTGGTTGCAGCAATTACACACTTACGGCTTATTATCTGGCTCATTCCGCCCTGAAGACCAAGTTTGCGTCTTGCGTAGTTATATTCGCCAAAGAGAATGCTTAATCAAGAGTGCTGGAACCCATGTGCAGCGAATGCAAAAAGCACTTATTCAAATGAGTTTACATTTAAATCAGGTTATTAGCGATATTACTGGTCTAACCGGAATGGCAATTATTAGGGCAATTGTAACTGGTGAGCGAAACCCACAAGTATTAGCTAAACTTAAAGATCCTCGAATCAAAAGCAGCACAATAGAAATTGCCAAAGCCTTAACTGGGGATTATCGCAATGAACATGTGTTTGTTCTGAAGCAAGAATTAACCCTTTACGAGGTTTATCAACAAGAGATTACCACTATCGATCAAGAAATTGAAAAATGTTTGGCATCTTTTGAAGCTAAAGTTGATGACGAACCTCCTCCAAGCAAAAGAAAACGCAGAAAAAAGCCAACAGGCAACAATCCAAATTTTGATTTACGTCAATATCTTTACAAGATTGCAGGGGTAGATTTTACCCTTATAGATGGTCTTGATGTTTTAGCTGTACAAACAATCTTGTCAGAAGTTGGATTAGAAAGAGGACGTTTTCCAACTGTCAAGCACTTTTGCTCTTGGTTAGGTTTATGTCCTAGTCAAAAAATTACTGGTGGGAAAGTTAAAAGTTCCCAAACTCGTCCTGTTGTCAATCGTGCGGCAAAAGCATTTCGCATGGCAGCTTTTTCTCTAACTCAAAGTCGTTCCGCTCTCGGTGCTTTTTACAGACGCTTACGATCCCGCTTGGGTGCCCCAAAAGCCATCACTGCTACCGCCCACAAATTGGCACGCTTATTCTACCAAATCTGGGCAACCACAGGACAATATACCGACCCTGGTATGGACTACTACGAGCAAAAATACCAAGAACAAGTTCTTAAGAATCTCAGGAATAAAGCTCATGCTCTCGGCCTTGAACTTGTGCCAATTTCGCAAGATACGCAAAATACTCCATTCTTTTCAACCCTTGCTACATAAGCCTTACGCAAAGTGTTTCTTCAGAGGTAGGAATTGTTCGATAAGCCTCAAATTTATCTTCGCGATCGTAGCCTTTTGTAGATTGAGATAAGACTTCAACAATCACCTGTGGATTCACAATTATGTCTGTGCGGTTGTTGAAATACTCTGGTTCGCCCGCCAAAATCATCACATCTGGATATGTGTAGATGCGCTTTTGATGTATCCACAGACGAACATCACTCATACAAACTCGGTAGTTTTGCCTTTTGAAAGCAAAATTCAACTCACTACTTAAGTTAAGTGCTATTTGGTTATGATTTAGGGTTCCACCTACCATTGGAATTATTTGCCCGTCAAGATATTCGCTTTTGTAGTCAGCAGCTTCCTCTAGTACCAAATATTCCTCTGGTGTGTAGTATCGCTGTTCTGTTACTTGCATATTTGTATCGTCCCATCAAATTAATTTTTAATTGTTATTTATCCCCACAGTTTCCTACCAGCTTTCCCATTTAATCTCTCATGGGCATCTTCCAATAAAGCTGGAATATCTAACTTTTCCGGACAGCGAGGTAAACAGTCACCGCATTCTGTGCAGCGATTAGCTTTCATTCCAGGAAACCAATGACCAGCATTTTCAAACATTCCGTAGCGATATTGTCCATAGTCGGTCATATTGTATGATACTGCCAAATTTCGTAACCGTAATACTTCTGGAATATTGATATTTTCCGGGCAGGGTAAACAAGCATAACACTGGCTGCACTTATCAGTTTCTAAAGCTGCTTTTTGATGCTTTTCTAACCGTTCCAAAGCAAAAATTTCTGCTGATGTTAACTCACCATCACAGTCAGCAACCCGTAAAGGTTCCATTAATTCGTCTGCATTTGCTGGCCCTACACTCAAGGTAGTAATGCGGTTGTCACTCAGCAAAAAGCGATAGTTTAATTCTAAGGGGGAAAACGGCTGACACAGATCTTTTAAAGTTTGAGATGGCGTGTATAAGCGTCCTCCCTTATCAGCAGGGGAAATTATAAAAACGCCCATATCTTTTTCAGCAGCTAGCTGAATCGCTAGTGCGTTGCGTTGAAAGAAATAGTAATAATGCAGATTGACAAATTCAAAAAAATCTGTATTGATCGCCGCCAGAATCACCTCTAATGGCCCGTGGGTGGAAAAACCTACGTGTCGCACTCGGCCATCAGCAACGGCTTCCTGGACAGCTTCCATACAGCCATTTTTGGCTTGCACCCATTCTAGATGTTCCCTGGTGTTTAAGCCATGAATTCCCAAGCAATCTAAATAATCTAGATTTAATCTTTCCAGGGATTCATCAATGTACCGACGCATACTGTCAGCCTCGGCTGTGGGCGGGATTTTGGTGGTTATGTAAAGCCTCGTTCGGGATACTGACAAACCACCTTTGATTGCCCTACCAAGAAACTCCTCACTTTTGCCGTAACCTCTGGCTGTTTCTATGTGATTAATTCCCAGCGCTAAAGCTTTGGCGATCGCCCCTTCAGCATTTTCGGCATCAGCCAAGTAGCGCATGGTTCCTAGAGAAAAAACCGAGAGGCGTAAATTCGTTTTTCCAAAGCGTCGGTATTGCATTGCTTAAGTGCTGAGTCCTAAGTGAAGAAATAATTTTATCTTCATCTCTTCTTTAAGATTTACGCAAAATCATTGAAAAATGAACAACAAAAGACATAAAGAAATAGGGATGAAAGACAAATTAGACTTAAGACCTATTTTTTATTCTTTACTCAGCACTCGGCAACGCCACTTGCTCCACTTGGGGAGACCCCAAGACCGCAGTGGCTCCTCAGCACTTTTTTTAGCTGTCACCATTACCGAAGCGCTTAATTAAATCTTCGGGACGGAGATTGGAGATAAATTCACGGAAGGCTTGCTGTTCTGCTTCATCAGCGTCGCGATCGACAGGAATTGAAGCATCGGCCACCACTTCTTCCATTACCCAAATAGGGGTATTAGTACGGAGGGCGACGGCGATCGCATCGCTAGGACGCGCGTCAATTTCTTTTTTGACTTCGCCTTGCTGAACAATCAAAGCTGCATAAAACGTATCCTTTTGTAAAGAATGAATAATAACCTTTTCTAGAGTCATGTTCCATGTTTCTAAAATATTCACAATCAGGTCGTGGGTTAAAGGTCTGGGAGGCTTTTGATTCTCCAGGGCGCTCATAATTGCCCTAGCTTGTTCTTGACCAATATAAATTGGCAAAGCACGCCGATCTGAGGCATCTTTCAAAAGTACGATCGGGCTGCGGGTGATGGCATCTAATGCTATACCAGCGACTTTCATTTCAATCATTGGCTAAGCCTCTACAATCCTTTTAGCGATTGGACGCGTCGTAACAATTAATACGTTTTTGGGTAAGTATTGGACAGGAATAAACATAAGCATTGTTCTCTATAATTGCTTCTATTAAACTCCGAACTTGTTGTGAACACCAGAGTAAGTCAAATTGGTCTATCTAGACAATAACCTTCTTAACCAAGTATGCCTTGTGAAGGATGCGAATGTGTTAAGATTCCTAATAATTAATTCAGTCAGAAATTATACTTAGATTGTTAGACATTATTGTGAGAATTACCAGTTGATTTTAGGCAAAATTAGGCAATAAATAGAGTTAGTTTTACAAAAGAGCCGTGTTTACAGGATTAATCCAAGCATTAGGAACAATGAAACCCTTAGGGGGCGATTCTTGGCAAATTACTTGTGTAAGTCAGTCATCTGTTGTTATTATGCAGGATTTGGCTTACGGTGACAGTGTAGCTGTAGATGGGGTTTGCCTGACAGTGGAAGAAGTTTTAAAAGATGGGTTTATTGCCACTGCTTCACCAGAAACTCTACGCCGGACGACTCTGGGAAGCGAGCAAACACACCAGAGATACGTTAACTTAGAAGCCTCGCTGCGGGTGGGCAGTAAACTTGGCGGTCATTTTGTAATGGGCCATGTAGACGGCATAGGTCGATTGTTAGGAGCAGAACAAACGGCTAGCTCTTGGGAAATGACCTTCACTGCATCCGAGGCGATCGCGCGGTACATTGTCCCCAAAGGTAGTATAGCTGTAAATGGCATCAGTCTGACGGTGGCTGCCTACGAACCAGAACTATCTCAGTTCACAGTGGCAGTAATTCCCCTCACCTATGCCGAGACAAATCTCCGCTATCTTGTCCCTGGCAGTTTAGTAAATCTAGAAGGAGATATTCTAGGCAAATACGTAGAAAAATTCCTTTACCCCGCTAAAACGAATCACAAAGCAGTAGATGAGGTCAGTTTAGATGCTATTACACCCGCATTCTTAACAGAACACGGGTATTTGTGAGGGATTGGGGATTGAGGATTAGGTATTAGAGATTGGGTACTAAGAAGAAAAACTAATTTTGTGAACTAAATTCTTTCCCAGTCCCCAGTCCCCAGCCTCAGCTGCCTGGTCGCTGTATCACCTGGGCTGTATGTAAGCTATGTACCAACTGACCTAGGCCTGCCTGTAATTGCACGCTTGGGTCAACAGCAACCCATCCATCTTGTGTCAGGTGACGGACTTCAAAGTGTAGGTGAGGTCCTGTGGAGTTCCCGGTGCTGCCAACTCGCCCAATCACAGTTCCTGGTTCTACCCATTGACCGGGTTGAACAAAGATTTCTGACATATGACCGTAAAGGGTTTGTTGAGCAGAAGTGTGCTGAATGACAACAGCTAAACCATAGCCACCCATCCAGTCAGCAGATTCTACTTGACCCTTGGCAGCTGCCAAAATTGGTGTTCCCATCGCCGCACCCAAATCTGTACCAGCGTGGAAGCGTTGACCGCCTGTAATTGGATGAGTCCGCCAACCAAATAAAGAAGTAATAGGAGCGGGTATAGAAAGCGGATAAACCATCCCTGTACCGCCACCATAGGCGATCGCACCACTGAAGGGGATTTGCGGCAATACTGATGCCAGTGCGAAGTCGTAAGACACGGTGCTGGGGCGGGGTGCGACGTTACCATCTGCCATTGGTGGGGGCAAAGTACCAGCACTCGGTGCAATCGGAGATGCACTCACTCTGGTGGTGAAATCGTTAGGGTTAGGAATAAATCTATTGGGACGATATGCGCTCTTAGTGTCACCAGTAGCAACGCTACGAGTAGCACGCCATCCACTGTTTTTGCCAGTAGCAGCTATCTGCCGGACTGGTGAAACGGTTGCTAACTGAGCGTTTTGACTTTTTCTGATCCAATTAGGTGCTGGTTTGCTGTTAGTATCTGCTAAACGCCGATCGCGTGAGGGTGTTTTGGCACAAATACCACCTGATATACTTTGCCCGGACGGCAAAATAGCTCGACAACCACTGGAACGTTCTGTGAGTACTACGGAGTTAGGTGCTTGATAAGTAGCCGTAGTATCAGTGTTGTAATTTGTGGGGTCAATGTAGGAATTATTATAATCCTTTGTTTTCCCTGCCGTTGTAATATTAGGACGGTTCGAGTTGTTTGATGGTCGGGCAACTTCAGGAAGTTTCTCAGGTAAAGAGCGAGGAGCAATGGGTTTAGCTACCTCAATTTTCGGTGTTTCTTCTCTGACACTTGCTTTTGGCTGGGATTCAACTTTGGGTTTTCCTTCACTGACACGGACTGGAGCGACTCGTGAAGTTTGTGCCTGGGTTGCTGACTTTCTCACACGAACTACAGGCTCAAAAGACTCGATTTTGGATTGAGATTGTCTAACAGGCGCTGTTGTTTGGGAAGTCTCTATTTTGGGTTTAGACTGTCTGACTGGCGCTGTTGATTGAGAAACTTCTGGCCTGCGTAATTTCTTTGTGAGTGTGGCTCGCCGTTCGGAAAAATCCGGTTGGGGTCGCACTGTTTTTGGTGCAGCAGTATCTTTTTTTACTAAGCTTGCAGCCGCTGTAGGCTGGGAATTTTCAATAGTAGGAACTATGTTATCTATTTGTGTTTCCGTTTGAGCATAGACTAAGCCGCCGCTGAGGAGGCTGACACTACTCAACAAACAGAGACTTTGTGCTGGTAGGTTATAAGCTAAGCGTCTTGTGCTTAGACCTCGCTGCCATAAGTAGTGCAAACGGTTAGAGGCATTGTTGCGCTGCGTCATTTTTTCTCTCAGTTTTTTCTAGAGCAATCCTAAAGATAGACGTATTTACATTTCTGCTGATTCAATTGAAGTTGCCTTCGGTTTCACATTTTTTAAAGTTATCCGATAGGAGTTACTGCCAAACCATGACTTTCGTCACGATCTAGGAGTTTACTTTTCCGTACTCCAGCATTAATCATTTCGCGGATTACTCCATAATTAGTCTCAAGAGATGATATCTGTGGTTTGTCTTGCCCAATGAGCAATATTTTAAACAAACCTAACAGTTAAACAGAAGACTTGCTATATCCCAAACTGATTATACCGGGTTCAACTGAAATTTCAGGTTTTATGAGTTCATCTGTATTATCGGTTGCCATTCTTAACTGAAGATTTCCTTGAGAAGTTACTCCAACTACAATGCCTGCATGACTGTTGATGTATACCCGATCGCCTATGTTGGTCAGCAAGTCTAAATAGCGAGACAAGAGTATGCTTATTCCTTCTTGGGAAAGGCACTGCATACCGGATTCTATTCCCTGTAAAACTGTGCAGGTTAGCATTTCTAGACAAGAGATTGGTTTAGTAGCTTGGGCAGCTTGCCATAATTCCAAATTGATGCCGGTTTCCGGTACTGGGTTTGCCCAGTTAATGCCAACGCCAATCACTGCTTGCGCGATCTGTCCGTGGCTGACTTTAGTTTCTGTCAAGATGCCGCCTAGTTTGCGACCCTCTAAGACTAAGTCGTTGGGCCATTTAATCCCAACACTTACTCCGCACTGACGCAACTGTGCAGCAATTCCCCAAGCACTTGCCAAAGTGAGTTGGTGGCTCGCACTAGCTTCTAGTTTAGGAGCGATCGCTACCGAAAGATATAATCCTCCGGTATGAGAAATCCACTGCCGACCCCACTGTCCTCGTCCAGCAGTCTGCTGAGTGGCAATCACCACAGAACCAGCCTCAGCCCCTTGGTGAAGCAAGTCCCAGAGAATTTGATTAGTTGAGGAGACGCTTTCAAAAATATGTAAAGAAAATGGTAAATAATCAGACTTACGCTCCGCTTTCAGGGAGGCTTCTAATATTTGTCGATCGAATCCCACAGCAGTTTCCCCAAATTGCGTTGTTCAAGTTAGCATAAATTGGCTGATTTCTGTTTAGGTTTGGTTAAAGATGCACACTTGGCACTGGCACAATTGGCAAGGACTACCCTACCTGACTTGTAGTCTCTTAGAACATTGGTATCACGGTTTTTTTACTCACCATTTTTGGCTGCGATCGCCACAAGAATTAACAACAGTGCTGCAACCAGAAGCATCAGCTTATCGCTTAAAGCAGGTACATGGCAATACTGTTTTCACCGCACGCGAAATTGACAGCATGTTGAGTGTCGGTGGGAATGACCTGGAAGGAGAAGGTGATTCTGCCCTAGCGTTAGCAGATGGTTTAATCAGCGAACAGCCTCTCCAAGCATTGTGGGTAGCTAGTGCAGATTGCACGCCCGTGTTAATTGGGGATGTGAAAACCGGACAAGTGGCAGCACTACACGCGGGATGGCGAGGTACAGCAGCCAAGATTGTCCCCCAAGCGATCGCTCGACTCAAAACCCAAGGCAGCAATCTGGATGATTTAAGAATTGCTATGGGGCCAGCGATCGCTGGTGAAGTATACCAAGTCTCAATTGAAGTGGCTGCTGAAATCGGGGCTAGCATCATACCACATGAAGACCAACAAAAGATTGTACATGCATTACACGAGCTACCAAATTCACCTTTACTACACGACACAGAGCCAGGAAAGGTAAGGCTGGATGTTCGGCGGGTGAATGCCTTACAGCTAGAAAGTTTGGGGATTAGTGCAGAACAAGTAGCGATCGCGCCTTACTGTACTTATCAAACTCCAGAGCATTTCTTTTCTTACCGCCGGGAACAAGAGAAAAAAGTTCAGTGGTCAGGAATTGTCAGTGGTAAAAAGGGTGTGGTTGTTGACTGATGACGGATGAACGCCAGTTTGCTTCAAGTCGCTTGGTGCAAGAAGTCAGTTGTCCTGCGTTTGATATTTTTGTTACTTTCAAAATATTGCAGAAATTCAATAATTACAAACTCAAGATTTGATTGTACATGTTTTGAATTTTACATTTTTCATGCGTTCAGTACGCCTAATGTTTTGAGCATGGATTTTTCAGCATCTCAACCATACTTGTATTCGCAAACAGGCTGTGAGTGATGTCTTGAGAATCTCTTTGAGTAACTCTAACTGAGAAGAACGGACTAGAAGTGGGACAAAATTAGGAGTAAGTAGCTTGCCACAATACTTCCCGTCCACAAAAATGTAGGCAAAGATACTCGTGTCACATAGGAAAAGTTAAATGGACGTAATTCCAGCAATTGATTTACTAGAAGGTCGCTGTGTGCGACTTTATCAAGGAGATTATGAGCGATCGCAAGTTTTTAGCGAAAATCCTGTTGATGTTGCTCAACAGTGGGTCGATGAGGGTGCTACTAGATTACACATAGTTGATTTAGATGGCGCGAAAGCAGGTAAAGTAGTAAACCTGAGGGCGATTGAAGCGATCGCTCAAGCCGTATCAGTGCCTATTGAAGTTGGTGGGGGATTGCGCGATCGCAATAGCGTGCAACAAGTATTCAATTTAGGCGTGCAGTGGGCAATTCTCGGAACTATTGCTGTAGAACAACCCCAATTAGTGCAAGAACTCTGTCAAGAGTTTCCCGAACAAATTATCATTGGCATTGATGCTCGTAATGGATTAGTTGCAACTCGTGGCTGGTTAGAAACCTCGGAAGTTTTAGCAACTCAACTAGCCGTACAAATGCAAGAATTGGGTGCGGCTGCCATTATCTATACTGATATCCATCGTGACGGCACTCTCACAGGCCCGAATTTAGATGCTTTGCGAGAACTTACGGCTGCCATTTCTATCCCTGTAATTGCCTCTGGGGGAGTGAGTTCTGTCACCGATTTGTTGAGTCTGTTGGCGTTGGAACCACAAGGCGTAACTGGTGTAATTGTGGGTCGTGCATTATATACTGGCGATATTTCTCTGAAGGAAGCATTACGCGCGATCGGTCCAGGGCGTATTCAGGACATTCCACCAAACCTAGGTTTTTCCACCTTTGCGTGATCTCAGGAATAATTCAGATAAGTAATCGGACAGAATGAATTACACAATGTCATTGCGAGTGCAACGAAGTGAAACGAAGCAATCGCAAGGGTTTGGGATTGCTTCACTTTGTTCGCAATGACAGTAAATATTTTTGTCCAGCTACTTACATAACTTAATTTTTTAACCGACTTGGAGTCGGTTATTTTTTAGATTTCTGGAATAGCAATTAACACTATCGTAGTAAAGGTAGTAGAGGGTTCACTAACAGTAGGTGTATTTCTATGACTCGCCGCCAACCTCGTAACAATGGCAAGCCGCGTAAAACAGAGCCAGGTGCTGTCCGATTTAAAAGCGATAAAAATAACAACAACGAACAGCAGCACAAAAAACTGGATGAAACAGCATAAATCACGAAGACTAAAGCTTAAATAATTAAATAAATTGGGTCAAGACACCTGCTAAAAATTTTATTTTTTCAAATTTTAAAAAGAATGGGTTACCTCTTTTATAGAGATGCGAACATCAAAGCGTCTCTATTTTTTATATGTAAAATTTTTGACTGCTTTATGAAATCAGTAATATCCTTGTTGTATATAAAACTTGGAGTCAATTTGCAAGTAGCGTCTTATGTCTAGCCAACAACCCAATTCCAACCAACCATCTCAGAAAAAAGCGAACGAAACAAACAAAAACAGAAAAAAACCTCTTAATAATGGTAAACCAGCGAAAACAGACCAATAAATATAAATAACTAATCTAGCTATCCTAAATCATTCGTGAAAAACAAGATTCCCGATTTCTCTAAAAAATCGGGAATTTGTGGCTTTTAGTCACGAGTTAACTGCGAACAGCTTAGTTACGTCCCTAAAAATTACTTATTTATTCTTTACTTGACTTTTTGCCTGTTCTAAAGCTATTTCTTTGATTGCTTGGTATGAATTTACGTTTGCAGTTCCTTCTATAGCCTTAACTGCCAAATCCTGAACTTGTTTGAGGGCTGAATCAAGCTGTTTAGAAAGGTTGTCAATCCGTGTTTCTTGATTAGTAATCGTCTGTTCTAGAGATTGCAGTCTTTGTTCGTAGAAACGCTTTTGACCTTCCACTTCTTTAGCATATAAATCTGCTTTGACTTTGGCTTGGTAATGAGCAATACCTTTACCTTCTTCTGTAGCTTTTTTGAGCGCCGCTTCTTTATCTTTAGGAAAAGCTTCTACCTTAGCTTTAGATTCCTCAAATTGTTTTTCTCGTTCAAAAATTACCTTTTCTCGTTCAGCCCACTGTTTTTCTGTTTCTTGTTGAAAATCTTCCAACTGTTTATATAGTATTTTCTGTCTTTGTTCGTATTCATCAGTTTCTAGTTTACGCTGGAGTTCTAAATCATATTTATACTCTGCTGTATCTCTTTGCCGAGTTTTATTGAGGTTTTCATTCCGCTCTTTGCTCGTCCCTTTATATTCTTCTTGTTCTTTTTGCCAAGTATTCCTTTGCTCTAGTATTTCTTGCGACAATATTTCATAGCGTTGACTAAACTCTTCCTGATATGCTTTGGAATTATCTTCATAGGTTTCGATCAGAGTATCTAATGTATTCTCGGCAACTTCCAAACTATGCAACTGTTTTAATTGTTCGACTTCCTTTTCTACATCTTGTCCAATTTCTGCCAATTTAGAAGCTTTTGTAGTTAATTGTTCCGATAATTCATTAGCAGCACTACCAAAACCCAACTGAATTTTTGCTAAGCTTTCAATTGTATAATTCATCTTTTGCTGGACAGTAGTAGGCTGATTCATAGTTATATTTTGTTCTACTTTGGGCTTTTCTCTAGTTGTAGACTGGCTATCTTTCTGAACTTGGTTAAGTTGAGATTTCAGTGCAGCTGTTTCTTTTGCTAAATCTTCATATGCCTGAAGAATCTCTACTTTCGTATTTTTATCTGTTGGTTTTTTGACTGGCATAATAACCTTCCGCTAATTCAAAGACTGAAAAATTACTTAACTGATGACTATTTAGTGCTAGAAGTATTAAAAGCTTTCATTGCCAAATCTTGGGATTGTTTCAATATCGCTTGCAATTGAGTAGAAATACTTTCTATCTGTTCAGCTTGTTTCTTAATTGATTCTTCCAAAGCTTGGATTTTTAATTCATAACTTTGTTTGCTGCCTTCCCATTCTTTTTCAAATAAATCGGCTTCGATTTTGGCTTTTTGACTAGTTTCCTTAATTGCTTCTTCTCTAGCTTTCTTAACTGCTTCTTCCAATTCACTAGGGAATGCTGAGATTTTTTGTTGATACTCTGTAAATAAAGGTTGGCGTTCAGTCAGTATTTTTTCTCGTTCTGCCCAGTCTTTATCTTTCTGTTGGGTATTTTCTTGGATTTCTCTTTCTAGTTTGCGCTTTTTGGCTTCGTAAGCATCTGTATTTAGCTTGCGAGTAGTTTCTAATTTATATTGATATTCTTCTTGATCTTGCTGGCGTTCTTTAGCAGATAAGTCATTATATGATTGCAGCGCTTCTTCATACTCTGCTTGGTCTTTTTGCCACTCTTTACGTCTAATTGTAATTTCTTTTTCTAGTGCTTCCCGCTTGCTAGCGGTATCTTGCTCTAGTGTTTTTAATTTTTCTTGGTGTTCTTGAGTTAAAATATCTAAAGTATCTGCTACGATTCTGATTCTTTGCAGTTCTTGTAAACGTTGAGTTGCAATTTCTATCCCTCTATTTAGCTCATCTAACTTGGAGTTTTCCTTAGCTAATTTTTCAGACAGGGAATTGACAATACTACCAAACTCCAATTGCAAATCAGCTAAGCCTTTGACAATACTATCAACAGTATATGTAGAAGCAGTAGCCAGAATTTCCTGGTTTTTTGCCTTTTCTGCCTCTTCTTGTTTAGTTGCTATTTTTGATTCTAGTTTTTTCCTTTCTGCCAAAATTTGTTGAAACGCTTGCATCAATTGTTGTTTACTGTCCTTGAATGCAACTGTAGTCATACTTCAACTCCTTGGATAAGCAAAAATTTATTCGGTAGCAAGTCATACCAAGTACTACCTATGCAGACATCAGGGTAGCCTTTAAATAGGCGTTTTTAGCACAGTGGAAATACTAGATTAAAGCAACATAAGACACTTTGCCCTGGTTAGAATTCTCCATACCAGCGTCCTTCTATTTCTCAAGTATATTTTCCTTTTTGAGAATATATAGTATTTATGTACTAGTAACTATACTCAACCTAATCTGCTATTGTCAAGACAGAATTGAAGCTATTTAGGCATTTTAAAGATGCAAAAACGCTAAAAATAATCTTAGGAACTTGCGATCGCAGTGATTTATAATAAAGTGAATACTGTAGCTTATGTTACTTTTTAAGAAAGAATTCACCAGGGTATAAGTCATAGATGCACTGAAACTAGATAATTAAAGCAATTATCTAAATTGATACAAAAACATTCCCAAACTTAAGTGATATCAATGTACACCAGTGAATCGATTAAGCATTCTGCCAGAGCGGATATCGCACAAACAAGCCGCATCCTAGTGGTAGAAGATGAAGAACTAATCCAAGAGATGCTAGCTGTAGCATTAGAAGAGGAAGGTTACGGGGTGATAACCGCTCCAGATGGGCGATCTGCCATCGAGTACCTGAAAAGTTTTGAACCCTCTTCAGGAGAATTTCCTTTTGACTTGATTATTCTTGATTTAATGTTGCCTCAGATCAATGGGCTAGATATTTGCCGCTTGCTGCGTCATCAAGGCAACCCAGTACCAATTCTGATGTTAAGTGCTAAAGGTAGTGAAACCGATCGCGTTCTGGGTTTAGAAGTAGGAGCAGATGACTACCTGACTAAACCTTTTAGTATGCGGGAGTTAGTGGCTCGTTGTCGCGCTCTATTGCGTCGCCAGCGCTTAAGTACTTTGCCACAATTGCCAGTATTGAAATACAAAGATGTCACTTTGAATCCCCAAGAGTGCCGCGTGCTGGTTCGCGGTCAAGAAGTGAATCTTTCTCCCAAAGAATTCCGGCTGCTGGAATTATTTATGAGTTACGCCCGCCGAGTCTGGTCGCGGGAGCAGTTGCTAGATCAGGTCTGGGGGCCGGATTTCGTCGGGGATAGCAAAACTGTAGACGTTCACATTCGCTGGTTACGCGAAAAACTAGAGCAAGACCCCAGTCATCCAGAATATATTGTGACTGTCCGAGGTTTTGGCTATCGATTCGGATAATCTGTTGAGATAGTTGTTAGTTTTTATAAATCACAACGCAACTAGCAACTCAAACCAAATGCTCTTATTGGGATTTATTCTAGGTTTAGCGGTAGGCATTGGGTTTTGGATTTGGCAACAGGTTCAACTTAACCGCTATTTGGGGCGGGTACTCCAGCCGTTGACCTCCCGTTCCAAGGTGGCACTGCCGCTGATTCCTCGCTTGCGGCAAGAAATAGCAATGGTGAAGCAGCAGCGACAAGACTGGCAGCAGTCGTTGCAAACTTACCAAGACCTGCTGGATTTTGTACCAATAGGATATTTGCAAGTAGATGAAGAAAATCAACTGCTGTGGTGTAATCAGCAAGCGCGAGAAATCTTGTATCTGCAAAGATGGCAGCCAGGACAGGTGCGCTTGTTGTTAGAGTTAGTGCGCTCTTATGAACTTGACCAGTTAATTGAGCAAACTCGCGATCGCCAAAAATCACAGACAAAAGAGTGGATATTTCACCCTTCTTGTGATAATGCAGCAGAGATGCCAACAATCAAATCTCTGACTTTACGTGCGTCCAGCTTGCCTTTACCCAATGGACAAGTGGGAGTTTTTCTCGAAAATCGTCAGCCCCTGCTGGATACAAATCAAGAGCGCGATCGCTCTTTTTCCGATCTAGCTCACGAACTCAGAACGCCCTTGACCTCGATTCGTTTGGTGGCAGAAACCCTACAACCCCGCTTAGAACCACCGTTAAATCGTTGGGTTGACCGTTTGATGCAAGAAGTCGATCGGCTGATTAGTTTGGTACAAAACTGGTTAGAACTCACGCAAATGGAAGCAAACCCCAGCATTCAGCTGCAAACTGAAGCTGTAGATGTGCGATCGCTAATTGCATCTGTTTGGGAAACACTAGAACCATTGGCACAGCGCCAACATCTGTCTCTTCAATATTCTGGCCCGGAAAATCTGTGGATTAAGGCAGATCCAGCCCGTATTTATCAGGTTTTTCTCAACTTGCTGGATAATAGCATTAAGTACAGTCTTCCTCGTACAAGTATTCACATCCAAGCGAAAATCTTATCGAAAAAGGATATTTCTAGAGACAATTCTACTTCCCCAGTTTTAGAAATAAATCTTATTGATTCTGGAGTAGGTTTTTCACAGGCAGATTTACCCCACATTTTTGAGCGATTTTATCGGGGAGATAAAGCGCGTACTCATTCTTCATTGTCAAACAATAATTCTATCGGATCGATTGTGGGGAATGGTTTGGGTTTAGCGATCGTTCGGCAAATTGCGATCGCTCATGGTGGTTCCATCAAAGCTATGAATCATCCAGAAACTGGTGGCGCATGGATACAACTTCAACTTCCTGAAGTTATGGCAAACTCACAAAGCTAAGACTATAGTTAAAAATATCTTCACGTTTGAGATTACAAGTGTGAAAGCTGTCCATTATAGTCCCAATCCTGAAATTTCTCAGTTGGCACGCGCTCTTAGACGCTTAGAACGCGATGTATTACGCATGGGAGCTTTGGTAGAACAATCATTTCGCCTCGCCCACCAAGCGTTATTTGCCCGCAACTTAACGGCAGCTGAGGAACTTCCCCGATTGGATAAGAAAATCGATCGCTTTTATAGACAAATAGAATCAGATTGTACAGCAATCATGACAATGCAAGCACCAACGGCTCAAGATTTGCGTTGCTTGAGTGCTTTTATGCAGTTGGTACGAGATTTAGAACGCATTGGCGATTACGCTAAGGATTTGGCTGAGATTGCTATTAAAATCTTTCCTTATCCCCCTCATTCGTCTTTACCAGAGATTGCAGTCATGTCCCACCACGCGCAGGCAATGCTAGCAACTAGCTTGGTGGCATTGGCGGATTTAGACGAAGCTGGTGGGCGCAGCATCAAGCGTCTTGATGATGCTGTAGACAATGCCTACGATCGCCTTTATCAGACTTTAGCCCAGCAACGAGATGTACCGGGCGTAGTCGAACCAATTGTGCTGCTAGCACTGGCGATTCGTTGTCTGGAACGTATGGCAGATCATGCGACTAATATTGGTCAAAGAGTAGCATACATTGTTACTGGCCAACGTTCTTAATTAGGCTTGTTGAATGTTGACCATTGACTGTTGACTGTGAGTATTAACGGTCTACTTGAGTCAATGTGTAATTTTCTTAATTAATAGCTTATACTGCTTTGCGCTTCCTGTACCCCTAGGTCGAAGCAAGCTACGCGTTACGTTTTTGTCAAAACAAGGATATTACGAATTGGTTTTACTACTTTAGACAGATGTGCAAACACAAAAAACTTAAAGTTTAATATTTTTGTGGTTTGCATAAACAATACTTATATTTAGTTTTTATTTATACGTTTACTAAGTAATAATATTTAAGTTTTATATATTTATTATACCAAATAGGCAAAAAATAATTTATTTCCTAATATAGATTTCACGAAAAGCTTACCTATTCTTAAACTTGCACAATTAGAGTAACCGAAGCCAGCCAAAAAATTTTTTTTAGCTAACTGACAGCTAGCCTTCTCCTATAAGAGACGCTACGCATTGTCTACGCACTACTGACCGAAAAGATACGGCTAATCCCCAGCTATTGCTAAGGAGAACATTTTTTGCTGTCAATTTCACCTATCAAGGAAGCGCTGGCTCGACCGATTTTTAAATATATACTTATATTTAAAGTTATATGAATGACAAAATAAAATATACGGTAATAAATCTTACTTCTGAGAATCAATGCAATTAGTAAAACTCTCTAAAATATTGGGTAATAATCCCATCTGGTACTAGCTCAGTAAACTGCATATACCAATATTCAACAGATCGCTATTGTTACCAAATACTAACTATAAGGGACTTACAGACAAATCAATAGATGGACGAAAATATTACATTATCTTAGAACATATTTTTAGTAGATTAAATATTAAATTTTTCTAAAATTATTTGCTGCACAAAATTTATAAAATTCAACCTAAAATTTTTCTAAAAAATCTATGTGTCGCTGCACTAAAATGTATTCCGAAACCTACTTATTTTTATTAAAACTACTGTTTGATAAATTCATTTATCAGTTAACAAAACAATTGTTTGACCATAAATTACAAAATTTTGACAACTTCTACTTTAGTAGCTTATGTACTGATATTTCCTCTTTGCCATAACTGTAATATTAATAATATTGTTGAGTTATACATCTTAATCAATTTTCAAGATCCTTCAATAGTTTTTCAATCAAACCAAAAATTATAATTTATCAAAATGTCTTCCACAAGTCTGATCCCAAATTCTTCTGATACATCCAATAACTCTACCTTCAGCGAACAGTTACCGCAGCAATTATTTACCCGCAGGCAAATAATTCCTTTATGCAATGATTTACTGTGGCGCATCGATCGCGGGGCAGTTCGGACATTAACCTGGAGTGAAGACGGAACATTCGTTACTCTGGGTTATTGGGGTTCTGGGGATCTGATCGGCTATCCCTTGTCCAAAGTCCAGCCTTATCACATTGAATGTCTGACAAGCGTAGAAGTGAGCATTGTACCCCCTCATCTTTGGCATTTATATATTAATGCTTTATTGTCTCATATTCAGCATTCAGAAGAGCTTTTAAGTATAGTACATCGTAAACCTATTTCAGTACGTTTGTGGCAATTTCTGGTGTGGTTAAGTGAAAAATTTGGACGCAACGTAGAACAGGGCAAATTAATTGACCTCAATGTTACCCATCAAGAGATATCAGAAGTATTAAACACAACTCGAGTAACAGTAACACGGCTCTTACAGCAATTTGAAGAAAATGGAATGCTTTTACGCTATAAACGTCGGATTATTCTACGTTTGCCAAATAAATTAACTAGAAAAAGTTCATAAAATATAGTACTAAAAAATTGAGATAACTAGTCTTGTTGAAGGTTCATAGAACAGCCTTTGAATCAAGACTTTAAATCCAAAATCTCAAATCTAAAATCTAAAATTGATACGATCGCTTGTGCTAATCGCTGCGAATTCTGTATAATCATCCCTGAAGTCGTTGGGTAAATTCCCTTAATAGCAAAACGTTAAGTACTTTACCATGACTTGTACTAGTTGGTGTGAGGAAAAGTAAGACTATGACGAAACCATTCTGGAATGTTTTGAAGGTCAGTCCAGTTGTTGTCGCCGCTACATTTTTTGTTGCTAACAGCACCTTAGCTGCGGAAGTGAATGAACAAGCAACAAGTGTTGCCCAACTGTCTCAAGAAACTGACAATCTCGGACAAGTAACATCGGTTTCTCAATTTTCAGACGTGCAACCCACAGACTGGGCATTTCAAGCTTTGCAATCCCTAGTTGAGCGCTACGGCTGTATTGCGGGTTATCCCAATGGTACTTACCGTGGTAACCGTGCTTTGACCCGTTATGAATTTGCCGCTGGTTTGAACGCTTGTTTAGACCGAGTTAACGAATTGATTGCTACAGCTACTGCTGACTTAGTAACCAAACAAGACCTGGCTACATTACAGCGATTACAAGAAGAATTTTCTGCTGAATTGGCAACTCTGCGCGGTCGTGTAGATTCCTTAGAAGCCCGCACAGCTGAGTTGGAAGCAAATCAGTTCTCCACTACTACTAAACTGGTTGGAGAAGCAATTTTCAACGTATCTGACGTTTTTGGCGACACGAGAGTTGGCGGTGCTGACTTACAAAGCAACACCACTTTCGCTGACCGAGTGCGCTTGAACTTGTACAGCAGTTTCAGTGGTAAAGACCAACTGCAAATCCGTTTGCAAGCCGGCAATATTGTCTCTAACAGTAGTGTAACCGGCACCAACATGACCCGCTTGGGCTATGATGTGGCTACAGCTGATAACAGCGTTGGCATCGATAAAATCAACTATGCTTTCAATTTGAGTGATGCCATACGCGTAAAAGTTGATGCTGCTGGTGGTGAGTTATGGGAAAACGTTAACAACTTCAACCCCGACTTTGCTAGCTCTGCTAGAGGTGCTATCTCTCGTTACGGACGTTTCAGCCCCATCTATCGCCAAGGTGCTGGTGGTGCTGGTATAACTGTCACTTTCAATCCAGGCGGGCCTCTCAGCATATCAGGGGCTTATCTAGCAACCACAGCTAATAACCCCAGTGATGGTAATGGTCTTGTCAATGGTGCTAGTACAGCCTTTGGACAAATAGCTTTTCAACCTAGTAAAGCTTTTAACGTGGGTTTGAGTTACGCTCACACTTATCAAAATAATTCCAGCAATGTAAACCTGTTTGGCAGCACAGGAAGTGCTTTGGCGAACCAACCATTTGGTAGAGTTGCTACCACATCCAACAACTATGGTGTAGAAGCAACTTTCCAACCCAGTTCCAAATTTACTATTGGTGGTTGGGCAGGTTATACGGTCGCCACAGCTGAATCGGGTGCTAATGTAGGTAAAAATGCAAATGCATTCTACTGGGCTGCTACTCTTGGTCTCAAAGATTTGGGCAGAGAAGGTAACGTACTCGGTGTAATTTTCGGTCAGTCACCCAAAATCACTGATAATGAAGCCACAACTGGAGAAGATCTAGATACCTCTTATCACTTAGAAGGACTCTATAAAATTAAGGTTAGCGACAACATTCAGGTCACACCTGGCTTGTTGGTGATTTTTAACCCCGAACACAACGACGCTAACGATACCATTTATGTAGGTACACTCCGTACAACCTTCACTTTCTAAAACTAATAGGTTAGTAGTAGGCACTTAAGTGCTTACTACAAGCTACAAAGCCCGCTTTGGTGCGGGCTTTTGCATAGGAAACTTATGTGGGATTACAATCTCGCTGATTAGACAAATCTGATGGGGGGCGATCGCTACTCCACGCCCACCAAACAAAACTACAATGACAATTGTAGAACTCCTGCCATTTGCGACGATGGTTTTCCGTCATGACAGGCGATCGCCGATTAATCCAAACTTGTAGAGCTTCTAAGCTATTTGAACGGCAGTTAGGACAGCAAAACTCATAAGCGTGAACTGCCTTATTCGTCCATTCAGGCGGGATGGGAGCAAAAGCGTCCATGTAGTTAAAAGTGTAGTCTTATTGGTTATCCAATTTAAGGCTTTGAATTTGAGGGCAAGAGGATACCAGATGAATCCCTCCACACTATAAAATTGCTCAACTAGTATTTTTATAACTTTATTAGGATATCATTCAAAATGCTTCAAAAGCCTAGAAATAGGGCATTTTAAATTTTTAATTCTGCCGTACTGTACTAGTTACTATGCATATTATGTCCAATAATTAAAATTATGGAGCCAAACTTTGAAATTCGCCGTTTGTTAGATGTGATGCCTGCTTCTGCTCGTATGACGACAAAAATCGTCAGCAAACCGCAGCAGGCAAAGGTAATAGATGCTTCCTTTCCCCTACCGTGGAATCGCGAGCGACCGATATATATTAACTTTGATTTGTGGAATCGGCTGACGAAACCACAACGGGATTTGCTGCTGTTGCAGAAAGTTAGCTGGTTAACAGGTGTGAAGTGGTTTAAACCAGAACTTTATCAAGGTGTAGTGCTGCTAGGCTTATTGGGTGGAGTAGTGGAATCAGCACAATCGGATGTTGTAGGTGTAGCTGTAGCTGGGGGATTAAGCGCGATCGCCGGTCTGCGGATTTGGCGTACTAACAAATCTCAAGAGTCAGAGTTGAATGCTGATATGGCAGCAATTCGAGTCGCAGGGCGGCGCGGCTACTCAGAAGTTGAAGCCGCCCAGCATTTGTTATCTGCTATTGAAGCGATCGCCGAGATTGAAGGGCATTCTAGCTTAAATTTTTCTGAGTTAATTCGTTGCCAAAACTTACGAGCAATCGCTGGATTGTCTGCCGTAGGTTTGCCAAAAAGTTAAGAGTGCTAATCTAACTGTTGTTTACTTATCATCCGGTTCAAGACGTTGCGTGTCATCGCTTGTGCATCAGGACTCAATATAGAGGGACGTAATTGAGGTGTATTGTAATCATCCAGTCCCCAACTCCATTGCATAGAACCAGTAGCAAACACCGTTGCACCAGAATCTGTAGTGTAAATCGTCATATCTGAATATCTTGTGCCACCCTTGTATCGATAAGGTGAATGGGCAATGCGAATCGTATTAGCTGGCGCGTTACGAAACATGCGATCGACTTCGTAGCCTAGCAGTCCCTCAAGGTGCATTTCTTTGGCAGGTGCTTTGCTATTCGTCTGCACAGATGCTGTAGTACTATTTGGACTCAATTGCGTACCAGTAAGTAACCAATTTGGTGCTGTCCAATCGATAATGATGTCAGCATTTACCTGAAATATTTCGTACATAACTCCAATTAGAGAGTCTTCTGGGCGATTGACAGGTTTGCTTCGCCAAAGAGTTGTCACTAGGAAATCATTCGCCGGATTATTGTCCCTAGCATAAGGATCTAACGCTGCACTTTCTTTGTAAGCAACAATAGTGCGGTTTATCTCTTGAGTAATCAAGCTAGGCTCAAAGCGAATTTGCCAATAACAGGTATTGGCAGAAAAAAAGCCAAGACTGACACCATAATCTCGCGCTGTCTCCACATTTTGCCGCATTCTTGCCGACCAATATTCATCATGACCCACCGAGAGAAATGCTTTGTGCAACCAGAGCATCGGTTTGATGCTATAGGTTTCTAGATCGTTTTCATGCGTGTCAACGTTGGTACAGTAAGTAACATCGTAACCTGAGCGTTCTAGCCACCGCACCATGTTGTATTCCCAGCCAGCATTAGAAGTTCTCCTTTGCGGTTGGAAGTTAGTTAAAAATTCTCCAGCTCCCACCCCATAGGCTGCTGCTGAGTTAGGGCTGTTAGCGTAGGGACGGTTAAAGGAAACTTTCGATGCTTGTTTCCCGCGACTGTTCCAGCGATAAAGGGACATTCCACCCCAATTGTTATAGGCTTGGTAAGTAGTGACGCTCGATTGAAATATAATATCGGAAACGCGACTATCATCACGCACTACAAAGATGATGTAGCTTTGTTTACCACTCTTACTAGCAGTGAGTTTTGCTAAATAAAAACCACTTGCCCACTGTGTTAGGTCGTTTGGGTTGTAGGGAATTTTTAAAACGTAGGGATCTTTCCAATTACATTCAATCAAACCAGTTGCTTGATTTACAATTGGCCGTGGTTGCTTGACTCCAGTGCGTGTAATTGCAGCAGCCATCTGCCGCCCTCCAGCACCCCCATACCAGCCCATACGAAAGATTTCTATTGTGTAACTAGGCTCTTTTGTATTCACAAAAAATTTGATATCGCTGCCGCGATTGATACTAGTCAGCGAAGCATATCCTTCTATTTCCTGCTTAGTAGCAGGATTTGTGAGTTGCCAATCAGAAGTACCGATTTTTTGATTTTCAATGATTGTGGGATTGTTTGGCTCTTTAGATATTGGTATAGCCATAGTCCGAGCAGATGGTTGGACAACAATCAAAAGAAAAATGAAAATTAGCAGTATCGAAAATATAACTGCGATCGCAGAGCATAATTGTTTGTGCAGAAATATTGCAGTAGCAGTCATTTTTATTAAGCCGATACAGTTCGCACTATCTTTGATTTTTTTATTTTGACGTTGAGTCACCATTTAAGGCAATAAAGAAAATCCAAATTTATTAATATCAAAATACAGTGATTGTTGTCAGACAATGTTTTTAGGGCTAAAATCCAAAATCAATACAATCGTATAATTTTAACTATCTATAAAATTGAAATATTTTCTCCATGCTACTTAGTTTATTGCGAAGCGAGTTATAGTATAATACTGTTTTGTATGTATTTTCATAGGCATAATAAAAGGTATCGATCGATAATAAATAATTGTATTTATATTTATCAAATGTTCTATAAATATATTTAGTGAAGGCTTTATATTTAAAATGCAGATAACAAGCTTACAAAGATTTTTTACCGTTTCTAATACTGAAACATCTCAATTCCAAATAAGGTTTTGGTTTTGTTTAAGTCTAGTTTTTGCTTTATTTTATAGTTTTTTAGAATTTCAGCAAGCCTTCGCTAGCAAATATGTAGTGCAAGATGATGCCAGAGTATATGTTTTTTGGTTGCAGCGATTTTTAGAGCCAGATATACTGCCCAATGATTTAATTGCCGATTATTTTGCATCTGTAACCCCAGTGGGATTTACTGCCTTCTATAGAGTAATGGGTATGGTAGGCATTGAGCCACTCTTGTTAAGTAAAATACTACCACTATTTTTAAAAATCCTAACTATCTGTTATTGGTTCCCATTATGTATGCAGATATTCCCAATACCGATGGCAGGATTTATTAGTACGCTGCTACTGGCTCAAAATCTTTCAATGCGGGACGATTTAGTGTCTGCAACACCTAGGTCTTTTATTTTTGTATTTTTCATAGCGTTTTTATACTATTTACTGCGACAATCTTTACTACTATGTTTAGGTGCGATCGCCTTAGTAGGATTATTCTATCCACCTTTTTTATTCATCATAACTGGCATCTTAATCTTCAGGCTGTGGCGCTGGGAAGGCAAGCTCCCTTATCCATCTAATAATCGTCGCGATTACCTATTTTCTTTTGCAGGATTGGCAACTTGTTTAATATTGATGCTGCCTTATGCCTTGAATTCTTCTAAATTTGGGCCAACCATCACAGGAGTAGCGGCAAGAGAATCACTAGGACTTGCACAAACAGGCAGAATACCATTTTTCAGTAACGATCCGATTTGGTTTTGGTTATTTAATCAACATAGTGGTTTGATTCCAAATGTTTTAGAACATCCAATCAATATAATTGGGTTATTTTTACCTCTAATCCTCGTATATAATCGGCGTTTTCCCCTAACTCAGTACATGACTGATAAAGTCAGAGTTTTATCTCAAATTGCCCTAGCATCTGTGGCAATGTTTGTGCTTGCTCATTTACTACTTTATCAGCTGTTTTCTCCTGCTCGTTACACAAGATATACTCTAAAATTTGTGCTGATTATCGCCACTAGTATAGTAATTTTAACAGTTTTAGATGCAATTTTCTGCTGGGTAAAACAACATCAAAATTCATGTTTGCGACAAATTATAGCTTTAGGATTTACTGGATTATTAGCTAGTACCTTAGTTTTTTATCCTTGCTTCTTGAAAAATTTCCCAAACAGCTTTTACCATTTAGAGCGAGCATCGGCAATGTATGAGTTTTTTCATCAACAACCTAAAGACACTCTCATTGCTTCTTTATCAGAAGAGGTAGATAGCATCCCTACCTTTGCTAAAAGATCCATTTTAATCGGCTGGGAATATGCAGTTCCATATCATGTAGGCTATGACCGTCAAATTACACAGCGAGCTACTGATTTGATTCGCGCTCAGTACAGTGAAAATTTAGCCGAATTACAAAATTTTATTCAGAAATATGGAGTAGACTTTTTTGTAGTGAATAAGTCAGCATTTACACTTGAATATATTGCAAAAAACCCTTGGTTTATACAGTTGCAGTCAACAGCGAAAGATATTTTATTTAAATTGCAGCAAGGAACTACTCCAGCTTTATTAAACACCTTAGAGCGTTGTTCTGTTGTAGAGACTGAAGATTTGATTGTCTTAAAGGCAGAATGTGTTAAAAAGTCTGAAGGATGAAAAATTAACTTAGAAAGTATGAAGTATAGAGTTCTCAGAATAAGCGATCGCCTTTTACTCACCAATTATTAATTTACATTGTATGATTCTTGGCGATCGCACCATTAGACACCAAACGATCGCATCGTTTACCACCATCAAAGCCATCGCTCTAGCAGTGTCAAGGTGAAAAAAATAGGATAATTTGTAATTCAAAAGCTCAACTTGCAATCGAGAGAAGCAAATAATGAGAACGGGCGCAAGACTTTGCGCCCATACAAAAGTTAGGAATTAAGCATCACTAACTAATCACTCTTAACTCATAACTTTTAACTTCTAAAAGCCAAAGCCACTAAAGTTATAACCAACTCCTATCATCAAACCGATATCAGTGTCACCAAAAAATCCAGCATTCACAGCTGCTGTGGCTGTAAATTGCTGATTTAAAGGTACGTCGATACCACCAGACAGTAAGAAGCCAACTTCTGAGTCATCGCCAGTTTTAATGGCTGCACCTGCTCCTATGTAAGGTGCTATGGCTAATGGTTCGCTAAATGGATCTGCTTGCTGGAAGGAAAAGTCGTAGGAGAGGGGAAGTAGAATTGTCGTATTGTCCCCAAACACTGCTGATGGTCTGAATGAGAGGGTATTTGTAAGGCCAATTTTGCTGATGGCTGCGAAGTTACCATCTCCTAAGGATGATTCATTACCATCGAGACCTATGTTACCAGCGACACCGATGTAGCTTCTACCACCACGAGTAGGTCTACCTACATCAATATCCGATTGCGCCACCACAGGAGCAGATGGTTGAGAAGTCGGTGAAGCAGGTTCTGCATACTCAGATGTCAATGCTGCTGATGAGGTTGCTACTGTACCTGGAACAGGTGTGAGTATTCGACTGGCACTTTCTTGTGCAGTCGCACTGGGAAACTGCTGCAATGCAGTAGAATCGGATATCTTTGTTTGATTTGCAGTTGTCTCAGTGGAGAGTTTTTGGCTCTTAGTTTCTAATTCGGCACTCGACTGGTTGGGAGACACAGCAGTTACAGAAGTTTCTGTTAACTGGTGACTGCTGATATTGTCCACTGTCTGAGCAGTAGCAGATAAGCTACTACCTAGAACTGTAACAGCAGCAATTGGCAACAACACACTTTTACGAAGAAAAATAGTAATCACATTCACTCCTGACTGAAATATTGCCACAATAGGTATTGAAGCAACAAATTTGGGCAATATTCAAACTTTAACACCAGAAAATCAGTTTTTCCATCCTGAAAGGGTGGTAAGTTTTCAAGATGCGCTCTCAAAAAATTCAATAATTTATCTCAATTTTGAAGGATGACAAAAATTAAGCAGATACACGCACTTTTGTCCTTGGTTCTGCTTAAGATTCAAGCCTCTATTCATCGAGGATATTATCAAAAAAAAGCTTAACTAGTTATGATAATAACCACAGCACATGTGGTCTTTAACAGCTACAAAATATAGACATTAGTTGTGACGAGATGATTGGGGATTATGTCACAGCACGGAAAGAAAAAAAGAAAACAATTCTAAATTTAAATTTAACAAGAAAGGCAGAAGGTAAGATTTCTGCCTCTTGACTTGAAAGTGCCAAGTACTGAGTGAATTAGGAGTGATGAGTGAGTCATCTCCCCTGCCCCTCTGCCCCCACTCTTAGCTACTGCTATTCAGAGACTGCTAATTGCTTCAGCAACTAGCTTAGAGACAAAGGGTAAAATAGCTCGGCTCTTAGCGTGTGCTTTGCCTTCAGTAAATACTACTAAGATATAAGAGCGCTGCTGCTCTGGTAACTCAATATAAGCTGCATCATGGCGGACTTGACTTGTCCAGCCTGCCTTTGACCAAATTTGGGCATTTTGAGGAAGACCACCACCCAAAAAACCTGTCACTTGATCTTCTTCGACATCAGTAGGTAAATCATCAGGGTTGAGGCTACGTTTGAGTAAAGCCATCATCGCTTGCGATCGCCCACTAGAAACGGCTACCCCACCAACAATGCTATGTAGCAAACGCGCGATCGCATTTGTCGTCACCATATTGCGATTTTCTAGCATCTCTCCATAAAATGCCCGCTCTCGCCCATAGGGGCCATCACCCCAAGTTTTTTGGCAGACGTTAATTGTCGCCATTTCCTCCCAACCTAAAGACTGGTAATAGCGGTTCACAATATTACGTTGATATTTCCAAGTCTCGAAGGGACCGATGGGTAACTCTGGCCCCGATGTCGTACCACTGAGGATATCTACAACTAAGCTGGTAGCATCATTGCTAGAATCAACAATCATATCCTGCAAAGCCCGTTCCAATTCTTTGGAAGGTTGGCTCATGCCTTTTTCTAGCCATTCGTTGACCGCGACTAGGTAAAATAGCTTGACTACACTCGCAGGGTAAATGCGCTCAACACCGCGATAAGTGAAACCGCGGACTGGGTGATTCCAAAAAGCATCTGGAGTCAAAGCGCCACCAGTATTTACCGGGACTGGCGGATCGTAAACAATCCAAGTTAGTGCTATTTGGTTACGGGCTAAATTTGGAAATGCTGCCCAAGTTGACTCTAAAATACCATTACCAAGATTTTCGAGTTGTTCGTCTTTTCTGAAAAAAATCATTTTTAACTATTCACCTTAAAGAATGCCTTCTAATCCAAAATCCAATTTGCAATCCCAGCGCACCACAGGTGCGACCCAAAATCCAAAATTGGGAGAATACCAGTGTCTCGCTGACCTGAACTTATATGATTCTCCTGAATGTACGCGCTTGGCAACTCAAGCTGCTGCTGGGCGACATTTACGGGTAACATCAAATCATCAAGGTTCAGCGGTTGAGGTGTATTTATGTGAGGATGACTATCCAGGGTGGGTATCTCTTGCTAATTTGGATTTATTACAACCTGCTACTGTACCTTATCAGGCTAAATTATTTTCTGAATTTGATATTAAAAAACTACTACCAGAGGTCATCGCCTTTACTCAAAAAGCGATGCAACAGTCAAACTATTACCTTTGGGGTGGTACGGTGGGGCCAAATTACGATTGTTCTGGGTTGATGCAGGCAGCATTTGCCTCGGTGGGTGTTTGGCTACCCAGAGATGCCTATCAGCAGGAAGATTTTACTCAAGCAATTGCGATCGCTGAATTAGAACCAGGCGATTTAGTTTTTTTTGGCACTCCTGAAAAAGCAACCCATGTGGCACTTTATCTAGCGGATAGCCATTACATTCATAGTTCTGGGAAAGCTCAAGGACGAGACGGTATTGGGATTGACATTCTTTCGGAACAGGGAGATGCAGTGAGTCAGTCATACTATCAGCAGCTGCGAGGTGCTGGCAGAGTTATTCAGAGTTACGAACCACAGAGACGCTGAGGACGCTGAGGAATTATGAGGAGTGGCTTGGTTTCTGGAGAAATTAATCAGGAGAATGAGGCGATTTTAGGAATTGTCCCAGATGTTTCGGTGGTAGTCCCGGTGCGCGATGAAGTGGAAAGTTTACCGCTTTTATTGGAGGCGATCGCATCTACTTTATCTGCTTGTCAGTTGAATTATGAAATCATTTGTGTGGATGATGGCTCCACAGATGGTTCGGCAAAATTTCTCAAAGAACAAGCGCAAATCCGCAATGATTTAACAGCGGTGATTTTACGTCGCAATTACGGTCAAACTGCGGCGATGGCGGCTGGGTTTAATTATGCCCTAGGCAAAGCGATCGTTACTTTAGATGCTGACCTCCAGAACGATCCGGCTGATATCCCGATGTTGTTAGCCAAGCTAGAAGAGGGTTACGATTTGGTGAGTGGTTGGCGACAAAAACGCCAAGATGGAGCCTTCAATCGCTTGCTTCCTTCCAAAATCGCCAACTGGCTAATTCGGCGTACCACTAGCGTGAATATTCATGACTATGGCTGTTCGTTAAAAGCCTATCGTGCGGAATTAACAGCAGATATGAACCTTTATGGGGAACTCCACCGATTTTTACCTGCTTTGGCCTACATTGAAGGGGCAAGAATTACCGAAATGCCTGTGCGACATCATGCCCGTCGTTTTGGTCAGAGTAAATATGGCTTGTCGCGGACGTTCCGGGTATTGATGGATTTGTTAACCATTTTGTTTATGAAAAAGTTCCTTACACGCCCAATGCATGTTTTTGGGCTGTTGGGTTTAACTTCAATAATTGCCGGGGCATTGATTGGCGTTTACCTGACTTTCGTGAAATTAGCTTGGCATGAGAACATTGGCAATCGCCCTTTACTAATCTTGGCAGTTCTCTTGCTAGTAACTGGAGTGCAACTGTTTTGCTTCGGTCTTTTAGCAGAGTTGCTCATGCGTACATACCATGAATCCCAAGGTCGCCCCATCTATCGCGTGCGGGAGGTTGTAGCAAAAAATGTTAAGTAAGGTAACAATATTCATGAGACACACTTAGCATTACATAGCATCTACCTTGAAAGCTTTTCATAACTTTGACGCGCATTTGCGGCTCAACCTGCTGATTTTATTTACAGCAGGTTTAGTATTCTGGTCGAGCCTGGGTTCGATATTACCAACTCTACCGCTCTACATTCAGGATTTAGGCGGCAGCAAACAAGAAATAGGAATGGTTGTTGGTAGTTTTGGCATCGGATTGTTGTTATTTCGGCCGATGCTGGGACGATTAGCAGATCGATATGGTCGAAAACTGTTGTTGTTAATTGGCACAATCGTAGCTGCGATCGCACCTTTTGGCTATTTGATATTCACATCAATTCCTCTGTTGATGCTATTGCGTGTCTTTCACGGCATTAGTCTTGCCGCTTTTACCACTGGCTATAGTGCTTTAGTAGCGGATTTAGCTCCACTCAAACAGCGTGGTGAAATCATTAGTTATATGAGTCTGACAGCTCCCATTGGTCTAGCACTCGGGCCTGCCTTGGGAGGGTATTTAGAACAGACAAGCGGTGGTTACGGAATGATATTTTTATTAGCAGCAGAATTAGCTTTTATTGGGCTATTGGGAGCTATACAAATTATTAATCCACCAATCCAGACACAGCAGCAAACCTTAAGAAACAACAGCAAATTTTGGCAAATTTTGGTTAGTCCGCGAGTCAGAGTCCCGGCTATAGTAATGTTGCTGGGTGGTTTGGCGGTCGGTGCTGTACATACCTTTGTGCCTTTATTCATCAAATCTACTGGGGTAGATTTGAATGTCGGCTTATTTTTCACCGTAGCGGCAATTTCTAGTTTCAGTTTCAGGATATTTGTAGGTCGAGCCAGCGATCGCTTTGGTCGGGGTTTATTTATTAGCTTTGGTATACTTGCTTACAGTTTATCGTTGCTGCTGCTGTGGCAAGCCAACAGTACTAGCACTTTCTTGGTAGCTGGCATAGTTGAAGGGCTTGGTGGGGGAACGCTGTTCTCAATGATTACAACTATGATGGCTGACCGCTCGCTACCACAAGAACGAGGGCAAATCTTTGCTATATGTATAGCTGGATTTGACTTCGGATTGGCGATCGCAGCTCCTATTTTGGCTTTTGTTGTCGAACAAGTAGGCTATCCCAGCATGTTTGCCTACAGTGCTGGTTTAACTTTCCTGGGTCTGATTATTTTTTTCACCTGGTCCAACAAAAACATCACTAGTTCCATGCGCTTTGCGCTAGGTCGAGGTGAAGATGCTTACTCATTAAATAAGTTATGAGGTATAACTTTTTATTCCTCACTCCTGACTCTTGTACAGACGCGATTAATCGCGTCTGTACTCTTAACTCTTAAAAACGGGCGAGGAGGGATTCGAACCCCCGACACCGTGGTCCGTAGCCACGTGCTCTAGTCCACTGAGCTACACGCCCTTGACCGAAGACCATATTAACATATATCGAGAAAATGATGCAAGACAATACCCTATCTAATTCTGCCAACTTAAGCCATCTGGATAACCAGGGACAAGCACAGATGGTAGATGTGTCTGACAAAGCACCAACTATCCGTCAAGCAGTAGCCGCAGCCAAGGTGCGGATGTCACCAGAAACCTTCGCTGCTATCCAAGCTGGTAATGCTCCTAAAGGGGATGTATTGGCAACAGCAAAATTGGCTGGAATTATGGCAGCCAAGCAAACGGCTGTTTTGATTCCCCTATGTCATCCTTTACCACTACAAAAAATTACAGTCGAAGTTACACCCGCTCCTCAACTACCTGGTTATGAAATTCGCGCCACAGTCAAAACCAAAGCCGAAACTGGTGTGGAGATGGAAGCTTTAACTGCTGTTTCTATTGCAGCGCTGACTTTATACGATATGGCAAAAGCCTTAGAAAAGTCGATTCAAATTGAATCGATTCGACTAGTTAGTAAGACTGGCGGGAAATCAGGAGATTATTACCCGCCAGAACCATAACTTACTCTATTTCACCTAAGGCTTTGTTGAGATCGGTTGGACTTTCAAACTGCTCGTTGTCTGGTAATTGCTCTAACAGGGAAATTATCTCGCGATCGGCTCCCTGTTGTTTAGCGTGTTTAATCAATTCTTGCTTATCAGCGGGATAGTCAACACCTTTCAAGTGTTTTTGTATTGCAACTGGATTTGCCTTAGCCATTGTCATTTACCTCTAAAGGTTATTTACATCTTCACCAGTGAATGTATTAACTCCCTCTATCAAACAGATGAATCATTTTTTACTTATAGTTCTTAAAAGGTCACCCAATTGGTTGATGAGCCAACTTTCTGTATTTGGTAGTTTTTCATATGGGCTATACGAAGAAGACTCTGGGACGCGGAGAATGACAGACGTGGAGAGTCTATCAAAGATTTTCCCCATGTCCTTCATGCCTCAGTTACTCTCTTTGAGCGCAACTCGGTATTAGAATAATTAGGGTGTACTCAAATCTGTAACAAATATTTATGCCTCCTCGTTGGCCTCGCAAACCCGATCGCAAAGACCCAGATTTCCGCAAATTAGACGATCGGATGAATTTTGCTGTGCATGTGGCAGTTGCTGCGGCGATCAATTCTGGGTTGTGGTTTGTTCATAACTTCAAAGCGACTACCTGGGAGTGGTTGCCGTGGTTGACGGTAAGCTGGATAGTAGTATTGTTGGCACATCTGATTTATATTGCTGCGATCGCCAACTATACCGAAACACCACCGAAATCCACCTGAAGATGGACTGCTGAAGCTAGGGCAATTGTAACCTCTGGCAGTGGAAACACTCTGGCTAATTAAGCGATAATAAAAATTAGTCTGATTCGCCCTATTTCCGGACGTAAAGTTATTTTTATGGCTAAAACTAACACCACAGAATTACTAGAAGCCCTAGCATCTGAAATTGGCGAAAACGTTTATATAGACATTGCCAAGTGGCATCTTTACTTATCAGATGCTAAGTTGCATACTATTGTTGCCGAACAACTGTATCCCTTAATTACTTCCAATGATGTAACTGAAGATCGAGTTATTCAAGTATTAGAATCCATCCCAGTTAAAATTGGCGGCGGCAGACGCGAACTTACCTTAATCGATTTACTGCCGCTGCAATGTCAAGTGAATTTGGTAGATATCTTGGAAAAATATCAGCGTGAGATATAATTTTCGCACTCTGAATCGTCCGCTAGGTTGCTTTTTAGGCAAACCTCATTTAGGAGGTGAAGAGCATGGATGCTTATGAATTTCATAATGGATATACTCTAGCAGAAACAGCAGAAAAACTCGGTAAAAAGGCATTGCAATTAGGTCTGATACCCAGTTTTGTTGTACATTATTTTCCTGATGGTAGACAGTATTACATTCCTAACGAAAAAGAATCTGAACCGTTGACACCAGAAGAGGCATATATGCAGTTGAAGAAACTGGTTGAACACTCTGGTAAGTAATAGTAATTTTGGATTTTAGATTAAAAATCTTTACTAAAAAGCTATTCCAGTAGTCTCAAACAATATTACCTATCCTAAATTGGTGTCAGCATTATTTAGTTTTTATATAAACGAGTTTATAATGACGCTCGTCCTAGTTTTTGATGTAAACTTATTGAGGCAAATTATATGCTTTTACAACTCAAAGGTACTAACGACTTAGTGAAAATTGATGATATTGAAGAATTAATCGATCCGAATAACGATATAGTTCATGCAAGAGATCAAGAAGGACAAGAAGAACAAGAATCTGATTCTTTTAAAAAAGAAAATCTTGTTTTTCCTTCTGGAGAAGGACTACCACGCTGTTGGTTGGATGCCAATTATAGAAAAGCTAAGGCTTCATAATTGTTATAGCTTTTCTTTACTGAAGTTCAACATCTATTTTTTTAAGGGTGCAAGGCTTTGCACCCCTAATTATTTGTCAACATTCCACCTATGGTCTTACGCTTCTTCTGGTACCGTTACCGTTTCAGGCTGCTGAAAGTTAGGGAAAAATGCCTTAGTAATCCAGGAAGTCAAGACGTGGGACAGTACTCCCAAGGGGCCAGCAAACAAACATAATGCAAGGGAGTGAATTGTCCAAATACCTGTTTTCTGTCCTTGCCAATATATCCAGCGACCGACAAATAAATCCATGACTAAAAAATGAATCCAACCTGTGGCAGCAGCTTTTTCATCAGCAAAAAATCGAGCAATATCAGCTAATTGAGGATTCGATAAAGCTTGGGCATTTTCTGGCGTAATACTGCTAATGAATAAGTATAAGTATGCACCAGCTAAGACCACAAAAGGCAGATAAGATTCCATTACCCGCCGTGTAACTTGCCAATTTGGCAGGAGAATCATCAATGCCCAAAAAGGCAAAACAAAAAGATTGGCAACGTTAAACAGTTCACTGATAAACATAGTTTGGGAAAATGACGAATTAAAAGTTAGGAGTACAGACGCGATTAATCGTGTCTGTACAGGAGTTTTAAGTTTTTATGTTTGAGTTATGAGTTTTGAATTCAGTAGTTATTCATCACTCATAACACTCAACTTCTAACTCATAAAGCTGCCAATTGTGATTCTATTTCAGAGGATTTCAAATCACGACCAATAAAAACTAAGCGGGTTTGCCTTGCTTCTTCTGGTTGCCAGGGGCGATCGTAAAATTTATCAAATCGCGTTCCTACACCTTGCAATACTAAGCGCATGGGTTTGTTAGGCACTGCTACAAAGCCTTTAATTCGATAAATTTCTTGTTGATGTACTAGTGTTTGCAATTGCTGTTGTAATTTCTCTGGGTCAAAGGCACGGTCTAAAATCAGGTGCGTTGAGGTAATTTCTTCATCGTGGTCGTGGTCTTCTTCGGTGTCGTGATGACTGGGACGACTATCTAAATTATCTTCAACTGCGGCTTGAAATCCTAATAAGATAGATGGGTCAAGTGTCCCGCGATCGCTCTCAACAATCTTCACAACTCTGGGCAATTCTTGTTGAATCAATTTCTCAACTCTTGCTTTTGTTTCACCATCTACCAAATCAGTTTTACTCAATACCACCAAGTCTGCACAAGCAAGTTGGTCTTCAAATAATTCTTGCAAAGGTGTTTCATGTTCTAAGCTATCATCTGCTTGCCGTTGCGCTGCTACTGCTTCTAAGTTATTAGCAAATGTTCCTGCTGCTACTGCTGCACAATCTACTACGGTAATCACTGCATCTACAGTTGCACCAGCACGAATTTCTTGCCAGCGAAAAGCCTTAATTAGTGGTTTTGGTAAAGCTAAACCAGAGGTTTCAATTAAAATACAATCGATACTATCCCGCCGCTTCAGCAACTCTTGCATCGTTGGAAAAAATTCTTCCTGGACTGTGCAGCACAAACAGCCATTGGTTAATTCAAAAATGTTACTCTTACCGTCTTCATCTTCAGGGCAGATTTGACAGGATTTCAACAATTCGCCATCAATGCCGAGTTCGCCAAATTCGTTGACTAAAACAGCAATACGGCATCCTTGGTTATTTTGTAGTAAGTGACGAATTAGACTAGTTTTGCCACTTCCTAAGAAGCCAGTAATCACTGTAACAGGAATTTTTGCAGCCATATTTTTGCCTGATTTTCTCAGTATGGTAAGTTTTACGGGGTACAAACTTAGCTACTGAGGTTAAGCTTGGTTTGAAAATTGACTTAGTTATTTTAAGCTAAAATTCTATGCGAAGCCTCAAAATCTTGCTGCTAGTGAGTTGAGGTTTGGTTTTAGCTCCTCAAATCATTGTGGTACAAACGCTCGAAGAGTTAGAGTAAAAAGCCTCATCTGCCGAAGAAATAAAAAATTATGAAGAAAGGCGCTAATATGTGACGGAGTTTGATTCAAAGCGATCGCATCTGCTTGCAACAAACTGCGGTGTATTAAGTACAGCGATCGCATCGCTTGGAGTGAGACTCATAGTAGCCATCATGAACTATGTACACCAATAACGCATGATAAATTCTCTCCCCCTGCTTTTTCAAGTCAGCGGCTTAATCTCACACATGAAAAGGGCAACCGCTTACCCGGAGAAAAAATGCGCTTGCCCCTAAACCGTAATCAGAAAACAAAATAATGGCACAATCTACGGAAACTGTACTTTCGTCTCATGACAGTTCTTTTGGTGTACTGATGATGTGCTACTGTTGACAACAAGACTCAAATCAACTCCAAGTATTGCGTTCGCTGCCCTTAAACTAACAGACAAGCGTTTGAATCGGAATCTCAGCTTGAGAGTATTCGTGTTTGTTTTTGATAACAGCAAAGAAACGGTTATCACCCTGTATTGTATAAAAATTTAGTAAAAGAATGATAAATAATACAGAGTGTAGAATTGCTAATTAAGTATGTTAAATATTGCAACAGCCAGCTATTAAAAGTAGTAGAAACTAATTTGAGCAGAGAAATTAACAACATGCAAATTCAATTAAGACTCTCAGGTGGCTAAATACTGTTTGTAAGCATGAGATGACGCAGAAATAAGTAAGGAGCAACGAGAGACTTTGGATAAACTAGAGTAGGAGCTAACCCAAATGAAAGAAATACCTAAATTTAATCAGAAAATTTTGCAAATGCTAAGAATTCGCCAAACATCCTTGAATATGAGTGACGAATCTTTTGCTTCATACCGCCGGGCGAGGTTTGTATCCGATGAATACTTACACTCAGTCGAACAGGGGGAAGAAGTGGGTCTATTTCAAATGGGTTTAATTGCTAAAGTCCTGGGAGTTTGGATAGATGAGATTTTAGACATAAAAGAAAGTTGTTAAAATTATTTATGGTTAATAAATTAAAAGATGAAAGTCTCAAGTTAATCTCATTGACCACTAATCACTTACGGGTGTGGGTAACAGATGCTTGCAGGTGATGGGGTGCTATTTACAAACCCGCCAATCGGACAAACTGCGATCGCCTCAACCATCGACACCCCCATAGGCTACTGGAACTACAGCTACATACTGAACTTAACATTGACCCATTACCAGAAGCTGGTCAGCTACTGGGCCTACTTACCTCAACGCAAGCTTGTACAAAGTCTTGAACTACGCTATTTAAAGAATCTCGTCGCCATGCCACAGCAAGCACGCTGGGGCTGACATCCTTTACTGGGCGGAAAGTTTGCCCAGACAAGGTATAAGCCTTTGTCGTGCTTTCTGAGACTAGAGCTACTCCTTGACCATTAATTACTGCTTCCATTGCTTCATTTGTATTGTTTACTTCTGCACCAATGATGATTGGATGACCGCCACGCTCGTCCGTTGCCAGCCAGTGATCTCGCCATATCCCGGTTTCCGCAGGCACTGTAATAAACGGTTCATTAATCAGATCTGCCATCTGTAAAACTTCGCGCTGGGCCAGTGGATGATCGCAGGATAAAGCAACCCATCTTGGTTCGACTAGTAGAATTTCAGTAGATAGTTTTTCTTGTTTGGGTACTGGCAAACGTAATAGGGCAACGTCGGTATTGCCAGAGAGTAATCCAGCAGTTGGATCTGATAACTCGAAGAAACGTATCGTTACTTTCCAACCTTGTCGTAGTGCTTGAAACCGTGTCAGGATAGATTTCGTTAATTCACTACCAATACTGGAAATGAAACCAACGCGCAATGTTTGCATTTGACTTGCCGCTACTTCTCGCACTGCCAATAGGGTAAATTGCCAGTCCTGAAGAAGCTGCTGGGCTAGAGGCAAAAGTGCTGCGCCAGCGGCGGTAAGTTTGACATCGCGACTATTGCGTCGCAAGAGTTCAATGCCCAATTCGCGCTCTAGTTGGCGAATTTGCTTAGATAATGCTGGTTGAGAAATATATAATCGTTCAGCAGCACGGGTGAAGTTTAACTCTTCAGCCACAGCGACAAAGTAACGAAGTAAGCGCAAGTCAGCATCCATGCTGTTTGGTTATTTTAATCTATTCTATCTGGTTATAGCAGCAGGTCTTGGACTTTGATGATAGTCTGCGATACAAACTGGAAATGAGCAATAAAGGGTATTCTGGGGACTAGATACTGAGGAGAACAAAAGGCGTAGGGCCAGAGGGGCGGAACTTGAAATAAATTCTTCCCTAGTTCCCTGCTCCCCCTGCCTCCAAACTTCCAATCCCCAATGCCTAATCCTCAATCCCCAATCTCTGGCTTATGTTTGTCAATACTTTCATCAGACGGCCAGTTTTGACGACTGTCTGTACACTCATCATTTTGCTGCTGGGAAGTATCTGTATTCCTCTGCTGCCTATTTCTCAGCTACCAGACCTCGCCCCAGTGCAAATTACCGTTAGTTCCAATAATATTGGTGCAGATGCTCAAACAACGGAAAACACTGTCACCAACATTATTGAACGACAAATTAATGGTGTTAAAGGTGTGTCTTACATATCCTCTAACACAGGTAATGATGGCTCCAGTAATATAACTGTCTCTTTTCCAACTAATGTCAATGGAGATATTGCTCAAGTCAACGTTCAAAATAAACAAGCCTTAGCTGAGCCTCAATTACCAGATACTGTTCAACGAACGGGTGTCACCGTTGAAACTGCATCGAGTAGTCTCCTTGTTGCCTATGGATTCTACCCAGAGAATAATGAGTATGACAATATTTTTATTAGTAACTATATCGATCTGTATATTCTCGATCAGATCAAACGGGTTCCTGGTGTAGGAAGCGTCAGAATTTTTGGGGAGCGCAAATATGCAATGCGTCTCTGGCTCGATCCCAATAAGCTTGCCCAACATCAGCTGACTCCTCAAGATGTAACTACTGCCCTTCAAGAACAGAATATTCAGGTAGGTGCAGGTGCAATTGGTAAGGAACCAGCACCAGATAATCAGAGCTTTGAATTTGCTTTACGGGCAAGCAGTCGGTTCAAAGACGTGTCTGAATTTGAGAACATGGTGCTAAAGGTAGGTCAAACTGGCAGTAGCACTAATGACCCTAATGTTACCTTAGTTAAGGTTAGAGATGTGGGTCGGGTTGAACTGGGTGCGGAGAACTATCTCTCTGATGCCAAATTCGCTTTCGCAGGGAGTAATCCCAAACCAGCCGTGGGTTTAGGAATATATCAACTTCCAGGCAGTAATGCCTTGCAAGTTGCTCATGCTGTCGAAGAGCAGGTGAAAGCTTTAGAGAAGAGTTTTCCACCAGGATTACAAGTAAAGTTAATATTTGACACTACTCCATTTGTAGAGATTTCCCTGGAAGAAGTCTTGCACACCTTGGCTGAGGCTATTGTCCTAGTGGTTTTAGTCATTTTTATCTTTTTGCAAGACTGGCGCACGACGATTATTCCCACAGTCGCTATTCCGGTTTCTCTGATTGGGACATGTGCGGCTCTATTAGTTTTAGGATTTCAGATTAATACACTGACATTGTTTGGTTTCGTGCTGGCGATCGGTATAGTTGTCGATGATGCGATCATTGTCGTGGAAGCAGTTGCCGTCAAGCTGGAGCAGGGAATGAGACCCTTTGAGGCAGCTGTTGAGGCGATGAAGGAGTTGACTGGGGCAGTCATTGCCACGGCGCTCGTACTCATGGCGGTATTCATTCCAGTCGCATTCATTCCGGGCACCACTGGTATTGTCTACAAACAATTTGCCTTAACCCTTGCTTTCTCCATCGGGATCTCAGCCTTCAATGCCTTAACATTCTCTCCGAGTATGGCAGCTATCCTCATGCGCCCACCTGGGATGGCACGAGGCCCTTTAAGCTGGTTCTTTAGACTTTTTAATCGGGGATTTGCCTGGTTCACGCGCCGATATGTCGGTTTTGTGAGCTTCCTCACCCATGTAAAACCAATTGTGGTTGGGGTTTTTATTACTGGTTTAGTGGCAACGGTTTTGATGTACAGAGCCGTGCCTACCGGGTTTATTCCAGAGGAAGATCAGGGTTATTTCTTTGCGATCGTCCAAGCTCCCGACGGAGTTTCTTTGAAGTATACCGAATCTGTTATGGAAAAGGTTGCCAAAGAAATCATCGCCATTCCAGAGACCAGATCGGCTTTTGCCATTAGTGGCTTTGGTTTTGACGGCAATGCTTCCAATCTGGGGATTGCATTTGTTAACCTCAAACCTTGGAAACAGAGAACTAAAGAATCTCAGTCTGTCTATGGAATACTTCAGAACTTGAACAAAAAGCTTTCTGCAATTACAGAAGCTCGAGCGATCGCGGCAAATGCCCCTCCGGTTCGAGGATTGAGTACTACAGGTGGTTTTGAGTTTATTATTCAAGACCGAACCGGGAGTGCTTCGATTGACACCCTAGTCGAAAATGCTCAAAAGTTTATTGCAGCAGCAAATAAAAAACCTGTTCTACAACGAGTCTTCACTCAGTTCACCGCAAATACTCCCCAGTTTGACATCCAGGTGAACCGCAACCAAGCCAAAGCTCTCAACGTCGATATTAATGATGTCTTTGGGGCGTTGCAAAGTTATTTAGGTTCGCAATATGTAAATAATTTTGTGCAGGGACAGCGACAATACCGGGTATATGTTCAGGCAGATGGGGTGTTTCGCTCTAATCCTGATGATATTGGCAAGCTGTATGTTCGCTCTGCAAGTGGAGTGATGATTCCGTTGAGCAATCTGGTTACAATTACCCCCTTTGTGGGGCCGAAAACTATCCCGCATTATAACTTGTACAGGTCAATCAAGATCCAAGGCGCTCCTGCTCCAGGCGCTAGCTCTGGACAGGCAATTAAAGCGATGGAGGAAGTGGCAGCAGAGGTCTTGCCCCAAGGGTTTGGTTATGAATGGACAGGGACTTATCTACAAGAGAAAACTTCTGGAGGAGCTACAGGTCTGATTTTTGGTTTAGCGATCGTTATTGTCTTTCTAGTGCTGGCGGCTCAGTATGAAAGCTACATTGACCCGATAATCATTTTGCTGACGGTTCCCTTAGCAATTTTGGGAGCAATGACAGCGATTTGGTTGCGCTCCAATGTTTTCATGGCAGGTAGCCTTTTCCCAAAAGTGGTGGATGATATCTATTGCCAGGTGGGTTTGGTGACTCTAATTGGTCTAGCCGCGAAGAATGCGATTTTAGTTGTGGAATTTGCCAATCAACTGCATGAGCAAGGCATGAGCTACACACGAGCGGCGGTGAAAGCTGGGGAAGAACGCTTGCGACCCATTCTGATGACTTCCTTTGCAGCACTGTTAGGATTTTTGCCTTTGGTAATCTCTGAAGGGGCTGGAGCAAGCAGCCGTTGGTCTCTGGGGACAGCACTTTTTGGGGGGCTGCTGCTTTCGACGTTTTTGAGTCTATTTTTAGTACCAATTCTGTACATTCTGGTTAAAAGCTTGGCTCAGGCTATATTTTCTCGTAAGCGATCGGGAGACTCAAACCCTCCAGATTCTCCCAATGGAGCTTCGGGATCTGGACATGGGGCTTTGCCTACTGGCTCAAGTCAGCCAGAAACACAACTCAGATCTCAGCAGGATGGGAAAACTGCTTGATCGAAATTGGGTATTGGGAAGAATTCGGTTACTAGTCCTTTAGGGCGGACGCATCTCCATATGGAAATCATCACTAAAAGGTTTGTGCTGCGAGAATTTACCGAAAAAGATGAACCAGCTTTTCTCACCTATCATGGCGATCCACGGTATGCCGAATTTTGCTCTCCTGAAGAAGTGGAAGCTGACTATACAACAGAATTACTGCGCCAATTCATTCAGTGGGCACATGAACAACCCCGCCGCAATTATCAGCTTGCCGTTATTCGATTAGAGAATCCCAAGGAGTTGCTGGGCTGTTGCGGACTACGGACTGAGGGCTACGATGCTGACATAGCAGAACTGGGAATCGAGTTAGCGCCACAGTATTGGGGACGTTACCGCTACGCCATTGAGGTTGCTAGTGCTATGCTCAAATTCGGATTTGGAGAGTTAGGATTGCAAGAAGTTAGAGGCGTTACCATTAGTGCAAACACAAGGGTAACGCGCTTGGCACATCGGTATGGATTTGTAGCGGTTAGCTCATGTCCTGGTTCAGATTGGATGCACACACGGGGATGGAACCAAACCCAATGGCAGCTAACACGCGAAAAGTGGGAAAGTATGCTAACCCAAATTCGGGTTAAGCAATAACTACAAAACTTCTTCAGGAGCAATGTACTAAGCTCTAAAACCAAAATGGAAAATAGACTGATAAACTTTGCCAATCAAGTATAAATACTAAAAGATGTCACCATAGAGGGAATCGTTACCAAAAATAAATTGACGTGAAGGGGAGCCTTTTTCTTCAGGCGATCGCGCAGAACGTTGTCTATTCAGGATGATTGGCGATCGCTTGTAGGCATCAATTACCTACATAGCTAGACAATTTTTACTCAACAATTGAAACCATTGTGACGATAGCCTTTTAAGGCTATGTCGGTATATTTGCTTGGGGAAGTCCAGTTTAGATGCGTTGCCCTAATCTTGAGTCTGAGCCAGAATCGGTAAGGTGATGACAAATTCGGTTCCCTTACCGAGGGTAGAATTAACTGCGAGCGTTCCTTTATGTTTTTCTTCGATGATAGACTTAGCGATCGCCAGTCCTAATCCTGTTCCTTTACCAACAGCTTTCGTCGTAAATAAATGGTCAAATACTTTTTGTTTTACCTCTTCAGTTATCCCCTTACCATTATCGGCAATTGTAATTTTAACTAGATTATTTTCTACTGTAGTTGTAATTGTAATGCAGTTAGGATTTGCTTTAATTTTGTCAAAACTTCGTCCAATATTCGATTCCTCTAAGGCATCAATGGCATTTGCTAAGATATTCATAAATACTTGATTTAATTGTCCAGGGAAACATTCAACTTCAGGTAAAGTGGTATACTCAGTTATCACTTCAATTGCTGGACGTTGCTCGTTAGCTTTGAGACGATGTTTCAAAATTAAAATCGTGCTATCGATGCCTTGATGAATATTAAACGGTACTTTATAATCTTTGTCAGCACGCGAGAAAGTTCGTAAACTGGTGCTGATATTTTTCAGGCGATCGCACGCCATAGCCATAGAATCAAACATCTTGGGCAAGTCTTCTAAGCTATAATCCAAGTCGATTTCTGCGGCATGGTTAAGAATTTCATCACTCGCATTGGGCAAGGTTTCTTGATAGAGTTTTAAATGTTCAACAATATCAGCAACAGTGGGTTTAGCTTGTTTGAGACTGGCAGCAATAAAACCCAGGGGATTATTCATTTCGTGAGCTACCCCAGCAACTAAGTTGCCCAGTGCTGACATTTTTTCACTTTGAACAATTTGTAATTGGGCGTTTTGCAGATCGGTTAGCGCTTGTTCTAAGTCAAGTGATTTTTGTTGTAAGGCAAGTTCAGCAAGTTTGCGATCGCTAATATCTCGCATCACAACTACTGCACCGATTTTGTTGCCCGCAGAATCGACGATCGCTTGTCCGCTTACTAATAAAATTCTCTTAGAACCATGCTTCGGCGCAATTACCATTTCGGCATTTTCAACTATTTCCCCTTGCAAGGCGCGAAACAGAGGGATTTCCGTTGCTGATAGGGGTGTTTGACCATCAGGTTGATAAAGATCGAAGTGTTCTGCCCATTGTTCTGGTGGTAATGATTCTACTGGTAAGCCATGAAACTCACGAGTTGCGTTATTGAATAAGGTCAACTTGCCACTAGCATCACAGACAACAATCCCATCTGTAATATTGTGAATGATGGCATTCAAAAACTCTCGTTCTTTGGCTAGAGATGCTTCGGTCTGTTTTAATTGTGCCAGTGATGCTTGTAATGACTGGGATTTTTCCTGTTCTCTGGCATACAGTCGGGCATTTTCTAAAGAGATTGCGACTTGAGTACAAAGTAAGTTGAGCAGTTCGACGCGATCGCTGGTAAATGCTCCGGTTGCCAAATTGTTTTCCAGATACAATATACCCAGCAACTTACCCTGATGCAAAATCGGGCTGCACAAGATACTCTTAGGCTGCTGTTGCTGAATGTAGGGGTCATTAATTAATTGGGGATGCACCGTGGGATCCATAATCACTGCTGCTTGTAAGCTGCGTTTGACGGTATTAATTAAGCCAACTGGTACATCAACAGAGTCTTCAACAGACTGTGGGTTCAGCAACATCGGGTAAAAATCGACTTTAGCAGTCTGGTTCTGTACAGCGTTCTGGGAAAGCTGTGCTAAAGCCTGAATTAGCAAACGACCTGACTCCAAAAGCATGAACACACACTTATCGGCTCCGGCATTTTCAATGACGATATGCAGCAAAGCTGAAAGCAGTTTTTCGAGTTCGATTTCCCCAGAAAGGGTTTGGGAAGCTTTGAGAATGGTAGCCAAATCTAAAGCAACAGAAACGCTGCTACTGCTGGAAGTCGCGGAACTGGTGGAGGTGACACTCCCCAATGTGAAAATAGTTTCGTTAGTTGAGAAAGGAGAACGGGTTTGCTGGAGAATGGGGGCGAGGAGTTGAGGATAGCGTTGTTCCAAGTCGGCGACTTTGGCTTTAGCGCCCCAACGAGCATAGCCGTAGTAGGCTTCGGTCATGTATTCCTGGGCAATGCGCTGTTTACCCCAATCTAGGTAAAATTTAGCGGCTAGTTCATTGGCAAGTGCTTCTTCGCAAACATAGCCCTGTTTTTTCGCTCCCAAAATAGCGCTATCATATAACTCTGCGGCTTGCCAATTAATCCCTAATACTCGCACTTTCTCCGCTTCAATTAATTCATATTTATGCTGATTTACTTCTGGCGCATTCTCCGCCCAAAATTTCATTTTTTCTTGATTAATATTAACTTGATTAAAGTATTTTTCTTGTTCATTAACTGTGACTTTATTATAACAATTTAGCAATGTTAGTGAATGGTAAAAATTAATAACTACGACTTGCATAAAACCAAAAGCTGCTCCAGCTTGTTCCTGTGCTAGTTCCACATTTTTTAAGGCTTGGCTACTATCGTTCAACAAGTAAAGTAGAATAGTTTTAGCCACATAAAAAACAAATAAAACTGTTCCCGATTTAGCGGCAATGATGCGGGGCAAAATTTTCTCTTCATCAAAACTTTCACCGATCAATAATAGGGGGTCTTCTGCTTGACGCTGTAAATTCAAACCTAATTGTCGCCATACTTGTGAAAAGTGAATAGGAATTTCTTGTTTAATGTTAATACACAAATCAACATAAACTCTTTGTTGCTGGACGGCAGACTCTAAGTTATCCTCTGTAAAAAATAAGTAACTACACAAATTTGCAGCACAATATCCACCCCATTCTAAATCACCTACTTCTAGCCCTGCTTGTACACCTTCACGCAAAGGTTCAATACTATTTTTGGCGTGTTCTTTCCAAGTGCGAATATTGGAATTAAACAAGTTATAAACTTTAGCTTTTAGTTCTTTAGCGTTAAATTTATCTAATAGTTTCAAGGCAATTAAACCCGCGTGATAACCTCTATCTATTTGACTAAATCCTACTAGCAATAACCCGTAAAATCCATAAGCAAAAGATGATATCGACGAATTCCCATATTGAAGACACAAATTAATCATGGTAATGATTATTTGCGGGAAAATCTCTGGTTTTGCCATAAAAACAGGAGCACAGAGGATTTTTAAAATCTGCATTGCTGCCAGCTTATATGGATCTGTCATGGTAGGCAAGTTATCTAAATCGTCAAGATTTGGTAAGTCAATTATCAACTCCTTGTCCACTTCTACCGTTAGTAAATAAATTGTGAGTTTTTCTAAAACTTCTAACCCAATATCTACTGCCGTTACCATTTCTAGCTGAGCAATATGAATCTGCATTTTTAATTCATAGACTTTTACTTTATCGAGTAAATTATTTACTTTTATCATCGCAATTTCAGCTAAATTTAACGATCCCTCAAAGTTAAGGTTTAAATATTCAGCTTCGGCAGTAGCGACGTAAATATTTAGAGTCAATTCATACTGATTTTGCCAACAGTCTGTTGTCAGTAAACCCATCGCTGTTTGCAAATAGACCATTGCAGCAGCATAAGCGGTAGAAGTTATGGCTTTTTGCCCTGTCACTAGGTTTAATTCGGCTAATTCTTGGCGATCGCTTGGTTGGGTAATTAACTCCTGTCCTAGATTCAAATGCCCAACAATATCAAACAGTTTTTCCTCTTGCTCTATTTCTGAATAATTTTGCTGAAGTAACTGTCCAATTTTGAGATGAGTTGCCTGTTTTTGCCCCTCTGGAATGAGGAGATAAGCAGCTTGCTGGACGCGATCGTGCAAGAATTTGTAAGCACAGGTGTCAACCTTCTGTATTGATGTTTGAACTGTAGCGGCTGATGTTTCAGTTTGATAAAACTTGTAGATATCATTAGTTGGAATCACAAATCCTTCTTGCAATGCTTTCCACAAGTCCGCAGCGGTTTCTGTCTGCGACTTTTCATAGACGATCGCCAACGTCGCCAAATCAAACTGATTGCCAATACAGGCTGCCAGTTTCAAAACATCTTGAGTGTTGGGTGGCAATTTCTGAAGCTGTTGTGCCATAAATTCCACCACATCATCGGTGAGAGCAAGCGAGCGCACTTGCGCTACATCACACTGCCAAAAACCTGCCTCCCAATCAAAGATAATCAGCCCATCCTCATGCAGCGCTTTCAGAAACTGAGTCGTGAAAAAGGGATTGCCTTTGGCTTTTTGATAAACCAACTCTGTCAAGGGTAATGCCTGTTCCGTTGTACAACTGAGGGAGTCGGCGATTAAATGGTTCACATCTGCTTGACTCAAGGGAGCTAGAGTCAAAGTGTTGACGCAGGAGGATGCTTTTTCAATTTCATCTAGTGTCAACATGAGTGGATGAGCTGCAAACACCTCGTTATCACGGTATGCACCAATAATGAATAGATAACCCCAATTGCTCTGGGCCATCAACAGCTTCAGCAAATTGAGCGATGCCGAATCTGCCCACTGCAAGTCATCGAGAAACATCACTAACGGATGCTCTGGTGTCGTGAAGACTTGAATGAACTTTTGGAACAGCAGATTGAAACGGTTCTGTGCTGCACTGCCCGATAGTTCAGCGATTGCAGACTGTTTACCGATAATCTGCTCCAGTTCAGGAATCACTTCAATCAGGAGTTGTCCGTTTTCTCCAACTGCCGCTAAAATCTTGCTCTGCCATTGCTCCAGTTGGGTATCACTTTCACTAAGCAACTGTCCGATCAAATCACGAAAGGCTTGTACAAAAGCAGACAGAGGAATATTGCGGTTGAACTGATCGAACTTGCCTTTGATGAAGTACCCTTTCCACCGCACAATCGGCTTATGCACTTCATTGACGACTGCGGTTTTGCCAATGCCAGAGAAACCTGCCACCAGCATCAGTTCAGAGTCACCATTGGCAACATGGCCAAATGCCTCCAGTAAGGTCTGGACTTCCGATTCCCGTCCATAAAGTTTTTCTCTGATGAGAAAGCGATCGCTAATATCTCGCTGTCCCAACTCAAACCAGGTGTGCTTGCCTATTTGTTGCCACTGTTCTAAGCAGATCGCTAGGTCATGTTTAAGTCCCAGCGCACTCTGATAGCGGTCTTCGGCGTTCTTCGCCATCAGTTTGCGGACAATCTCGCCCAACATCAAGGGCAAATTGGGGTTGAAATCATAGACAAAGGGTGGTTGCTTGGCAATGTGGTAATGCACCAACTCCATCGGCTCATGGGACTCAAAGGGCAGTTGTCCACTTAGTAGCTCAAAGAAAGTCACACCTAATGAATAGAAGTCGCTGCGGTAGTCAATACCCCTGTTCATCCGTCCGGTTTGTTCTGGCGACAGATATGCTAGCGTTCCCTCCAGCCTGTTGGGACTTTGGATCTCCTGGGTTTCTCGTGGTAGGAGCGAGGCAATACTGAAATCAATTAGCTTGATTTGTTTCGTGTCAGGGTGTATCAGGATGTTGGCTGGTTTGATGTCTTTGTGAATGACGCGCTGTTGATGTAACTGGTGTAAGGTGTCTAGGAGTTGCAGAGTAATGGCTAAGAATTGCTCTAATGTGAGTATTTTTCCTTGAGTAAATTCCTGCAAGGAAATGCCACCAAAGTCTTCCATGACTAGGGCATAGGCATTGTCATAAGGTTCTAAGCTGTAGGGTTGGATGATACCGGGAATATTTAAGTTTTTGGCGATCGCATATTGATTGCGAAACTGCACTAATTCGCTGAAACTGGGGTATTCTCGTTTTAAGAGCTTGATGACAACTGGTTGGCGATCGCATTCTCGGATTGCTCGATACACAACTGTGCGCGATCCTGAATATATTTGCTCTGTAATTTGGTAGCCAGCAAGCCTTACAGTTCTATTAACTTTTGCACTCATCACTTTTTGGGGAATTCCTGCACTCAGCTTAGAATTCCCTACACATTATCTTGTATAACAAGCATTGGGGAACTCCAAACAAAAATTAAATTAAGTAATTTCTGCATCTAAGACGATTATCATATTCTTCTTCCCCTACTCTTTCATCCCCTTGTCCTTTTCTGTCCATGGAGAGGCGCTAAGATTGGGAAAATGATGCGTCGGTATCTGCTCATGGAGTAAGCTGGCAATAAATTGACATTATTTGCCTGACGCACTACCTAAAAGTAGATCGTGGAAAACCCAAAACAAACAATAATCAGCGCCTTGCCAATAGTTTGTTGAGATTCTGGAGGAGCGCGATTTCTGACAGAAAAACCAACTACCTAAAAGGGCAGTTGGCGATCGCTCTCCTTGATTTCTGGATATGTAAAGCTACCTTATTGGCACAATCTAAAATCCAAAATGGTATTATGATTCGCCAGAAGGTGCAGTAGCATGAATTAGGTCTGGCTTCTCTTCAATCGGGGGGTGCTTAATGGTTTGAGCCGATGTGGGACGTTGATGGCGATCAAGAGTTTGTATCTGCGCGGGTTTACCTGTCTCAATAGAGTGGTAAAGCGCCTGAACGATCCGAACATCAATTAATCCTTCTATCCCGGATGGCTCTGGGTCTTTATTTTGCAGAATGCAGTCTGAGAAGTAGGTGAATTCAGCCGCTAGCTGATCGTGAGAAGCAAAGGTACGCTCTTGGGTTTCACCATTAATAGTGAGGTAGTGCTTCAGTTCTCCCTGCCATGCATAAGCCGGTTCTACTCGCAAGTCGCCTTTAGTACCTACAATCTGATAAGTTGAAACGCTTGCCGCTCCAAAGCTACAGGTAAACGTTGCCAGTCGCTCATTGGGAAAGCGTAAGATGACACTGGTCATTTCTTCCACTTCACTAAAGCGCTGCTCTCCTTTAGTGGCAGCCACAGCAAACACTTCAATTGGTTCATCTTGAAACAGATAGCGTGCGGCATTAATGCAATAAATGCCAATATCATAGAGCGTGCCACCACCAGTTATATCTCTTAAACGAATATTGCCCTCTTCTACTTGCTGAGTGAAAACCGAGTTGAAAAGACGTGATTCACCAATTTGATTTGAGCGCACAATTTCAACTGCTTGCAAATTTGCTTCTTCTAGATGTAAACGGTAAGCAATCATCAACTTCACACCGTTGTCATTGGCAGCTTTAATCATTGCCTCGCACTCTTGTTCTGTCACTGCCATTGGTTTCTCACACAAAATATGAATTCCCTGATTGGCTGCGCGCACGGTGTAATCGCAGTGCAGGTGATTGGGTAACGCAATATAAACTGCATCAACCTCGCTGCTTGTCAGACAGTCTTCGTATTCCTCGTAGGAGTAAGTATGTTGAATGCCATACTCCTTGCTCAGTTCTTCACATTTCGTCCGATCGCCCGAAACTAGAGCAACTAATTCAGAGTTTTCGGAATGAGCAAAAGCAGGTAAGGCAGCTTCTTGGGCAAACCAACCCAAACCAACAACAGCGTAACGAATTTTACGTTTACCGTTTGTAGCTGTCATTTTTATCTCTCCTGGTGAACAACAAAATTTTCAAAAATAGTTCTTGCAAGCGCTAGCTGGACACAAAGCAGCTTCTGATACTAATTCGTGATTCAGACACCCAGCATAAGGTTTTATACAGAATTTTTTGATTTGTTACCGCGTCGAGCAAAACTTCCTTATTTTCTCAATTGGTATGATTTTTGGAATTTAGCAAATAAAAATTTTACTTTTTTTACAAGTATTTAAATAATTTGCTGATTTTAATGCCTTAGCTACATAAAATTTAGGGATAAATACCCTCTTTTTATAAAAGGATGTTAGATTGTGTGATTTTTTTGAAAAGTAAAGTGGCGTTTACCGTTCCTCGATCAGAGTAAAAAATAATTATTAATTGCACTATCTGAACTAATAATGATCGCTTTTTTTAAGTATTCCATCTTGCCTTTGAGAGAAACTGCATTCGTCCGCAAGAAATATACAGTTAACGTAGGCAACAATACTTCAGTTGCTTTACATCCTTGAAATATCATTAATTATGTCTAGCTAGTTATAATTTGTCGGGCGATCGCGAATCCTAACCCTGTAACCTTACTCATGAATCAACACGCTGAGAATGCCAGTTAATTTTGGGATGTTGAGAAATCTTGTTATCGATCGGCATAACAATCCCCATCTATAATTTTCGATTATAGATGGGGAGCCTTCAAAGCACTATTTTTGCTTAAAAAAGCGTTAACCTGCCTGGGCAATCAATTGAGTAGCAATCTGCTGTGCTTGATTGATGGGAATAGCGAATCCTAATCCCTGGGCACCTTGAATAATAGCAGTATTAATACCGATAACCTGACCGCTTTGATTCAATAGCGGCCCGCCAGAATTACCAGGGTTAATAGCTGCATCTGTCTGGATAAAACCAACACTGCGATCGCGCGTGCCTAGCGCCCGACTAGAACGTCCTGTTCCACTAATGATACCTACTGTTACGGTGTTGTCTAAACCGAGAGGATTACCAATTGCGATCGCCCATTCCCCAGGTTTTAATTGGTCGGAATTACCAATGCTCACAGCAGGTAGATTGTTAGCTTGAATTTGTACAACTGCGACATCAGTCGCTCTATCCGCACCCAACACCCGACCTGTGAAACTCCGACCATCTTTCAATGTTACTTTTACCGTATCCGCACCATCAACTACGTGAGCGTTGGTCAAAATAAAACCATTTGACCTGATGATAAACCCCGAACCTGTCCCCCGTGCTACTCTCCTGCCAGACTGTGTGTATCGACTTGAGAGTGTGCGCGTGGAGTCAATGCGAACCACTGCCGAACCAGTTTTTTCTACCGCTGTGGCAATAAAGTTGGTGTTGGTATTTGTATTAACTGATAGGGTAGAGGGCAATTGCGCGAGCGGTTGTTGAGATGGCATGGCTATAGACGATGGTACCAAATGCGCTCCAAAAAGGGCTGTTATGGCTCCCACAGACACTAGAGACAAATTAGTTAGTGGCTTTTTCCAGGAAAAATTAGCAGACATCTGATTTTGATTTCCAAGTCTAATGATGAGTTTCAACACAATCAGCAACAGACAAGACTCCGTTTTCCTCACCCATCCAAAATGTTCAGCACTGATTAGGTGCTATTTCAGTAACTTCTTGACGATATCCAGCGCTACTTGTGTGGTTGCATTCAGCAGTTTTGGGTCTATCGTTTTATCATTTGGTGTATGGTAGTTTGGTTCTTGACCCCGGTAGAAAAAGAGGACTGGCACGTTTTTGTCAGCAAATGGTGCATGGTCGCTACCACCATTGGCAGCAAAGTTTTTTGCGTTTGGGTCAATAGTTTTGGTGAATGCTGTTAAAGACGACGTGCCACCAATACGAAGCTGGTTGTTAACGCCAACCATGTCAAAATTCAGCATACCTTTCAATCCTGAGAGGAATTCTGGTGCAGCAGTATTCACAAAAGTTCGTGAGCCATGCAACCCGTCTTCCTCACCATCAAAAGCCACGAACCAAGCTTGCCGAGCAAGATTTGTGTTATGTAAATTACGGGCAACCGCTAGTACAACTGCTGTTCCAGAAGCATTGTCGTTCGCTCCCGGAGAACCTGGGACTGAATCGTAATGTCCACCAAGAATAATCTTTGGTTGAGTTACACCTGGAAGATGAGCGATAATATTACGTCCAGTAACAATCTGCCGTTGGGCATTGATATTGAGGCTGACATTGATTGAAGGATTTTGCGCCTGGTTCAGCAAGGGATTGCCACGCTCACCTGAAAGCGCCAAGACAGGGATTTTTGGTGAGTCTACCAGCGTAGCGCCGTTTAAATCGCCTGGTTCGTTATTGACAATTACTAAGCCAATTGCTCCAGCAGCGGCAGCATTTTCAGCTTTTTGGGAGAAGCGAATTTCACCACGCCGAACAATTGCGATCGCGCCTTTGACATTCAACTTAGCAAAGTCGTCAGTTCGTCCAACATTGGGAACTACCACTAGTGCTGCATTCAGCTTGCCAGGAATTGTGCCATTGAGTGCCTTACCCTCGATAATCGCACCATTAACAGTAAGATTTGAACCTAAGTCTACAAACTTTTGATAATTAAAAGTCTGAACTTCGGTGAGATAACCAACTTTACGGTACTCATCAATTAGGTAGGAACTAGCTTTTTCCATCACTGGTGTACCAGCAACTCGCGCACCCATATTCACCAAAGCTTGGACATTTGCATAAGTTGCATTGTTATCGTTCTTAGCATCAGCTTTTGGCAGAAAATCTACAACATTATTTAAACGATTTGTTGGCAAAGTGCAAGCTGTAGGTGGTAAAACCAGAATAGCTAGCATCGCCCCATTTAACCAAGAATTTGTTTTTCTTTTCAAGAAATTCATTTATCCTTTTGGGGATATGTCAAAAGTAGAAGGCAGAGGGCAGAGGGCAGAAGGCAGAAGGAAAGAGAATTTGAGTTAACTTTACTTGTCGTTACATAGTTATGTTTATTTCTACCTTTCTACTTACTTATTAACTCCTGATATTTTTAGTGTGATTGGTAAGAATGACAAAAAAATGTCAATCTTCATGGTTTGAAAAAAGGTAGAGGAACCACTGCTTTTTTTGTAATACCTATAAGTTAAAACCTTTGATAGCTCGGCTATTGACTCTCGATTTTTGCCTAATTCCTGATGAGAGGGGCAGTTGAATTTCCAGGATTGAACCTTGGCCAAGTACACTATTTGCGGTAATTTCCCCTTGGTGTGCTTGAATAATTTGCTGAGAAATCGCCAGCCCTAAGCCAAAGCCTCCTGTTTGTCGCGATCGCACGGTGTCCACGCGATAAAATCGTTCAAAAATATAAGGTAAATTCTCGCTAGGAATACCAATACCGCTGTCTTCTACCTGAATAATAGCTCGATGGGCGCGCTGGAAGAGTCGTAGCCCAACTTTGCCACCTGGCGGGGTGTATTTAAAAGCATTGGCGAGTAAGTTAACAACAGCTTGTTTAAGCAAATCGGCATCAGCTTGCAAGTACAAGGGTTGTTCGGGGAGGTGAGGAGTAAAGTGAAGATTTTGGGCAGTGGCTTGTTGTTGGTATTCATCATAGAGCGATCGCAGCAGTTCAACAAGGTCAATGCTCTTGAGTGCTGCGTTATCTAAAGCTCCTTCATGACGAGCTAAAAATAGCAAATTGCCAATCAAAGTCCTCATTGATTTCGCAATTTCTTCTATATTTTCTAGGCGAAAACGTTGCTCTAATGCATCTTCTGGTGGCATTAATGCAACTTGTGCATTGCTCAAAACCGCAGCAACAGGAGCGCGTAATTCATGGGAAGCATCGGCAGTAAAGCGCTGTAGTTGCTCGTAGGCACGACGAGTTGGTTGCATAGCAAGTCCTCCCAAAAACCAACCAGTAATCCCAATTAAACCTAAAGTTACTGGCACACCCAGCGTCAAAAATAACCTAGCTCGGTTCAAGCTTTCACGCAAGGGGGTCAGAGGAGCAGCTATTTGCAAATAACCGATCGTTACCTCATTGCGGATAACTGGTATCGTTAACTCTCGTAGCCATGTTTTAGTGGTAGTTGCACCGATTTGTCGATCGTTTATTTGGATAGTTTGAAAACTAGAACCAATAGTTAATTGCTTAGGAGGGTTTTTGCTACCAGATTTGACTAATTTTTTTTGGGAGTTGTACCAGCGGATATACACTAGTTGACTACCCAAAGCGGGAATATCATCTTTATTTAACTGCGATCGCTCTGCATCAAGACTATACTCTGCATTTGCTGCAATTGTTTTGCTTGTGGAGTAAAGTTCTTCATCAAAAACCTCAAGCTGGTTTTCTACTCCCAAATAATAGGCTATGGCAGCAAAGACAACGAGGATACTCCCCATCGATAGTGCAAATAAGCAAGCTAGATTACGACGGCTACGAGCAAACGCAAACATAGTCATTAGTTTATGTTCAAAAATTTTTTTGACTATTGACTCTGGACTATTGACTTAACTCTTCAACTTTTTCCGGAACGTTGAGGCGATAACCCATACCATATACATTTTCTAGCCAATCTTTGGCTCCAACTGTTTGCAGGCGTTGTCGCAGTCGGCGCACCAGCGTTGTTACAGCGTTACTTTCAGGTTCTGTTCCCCACCCCCAAAGAGCTTGTTCAATTTGATTATGAGATAAAACCTGACGTGAATGGCGCATCAGGTATTCCATCAGCTGAAACTCGCGACCTGATAGCTGAACACTTACCTGATTTCGCTCAATTGTGAGATTGTTCAAGTTCAGATATAAATCTTCTAAGCTGAGAGTGTCTCCTTGCCAAAGTGGCGAACGTCTTGCCAAGGCTCTGACACGTGCCAGCAGTTCCAAAACATCTACTGGTTTTACCAAATAATCATCTGCACCTGCATCTAAACCTATTACTTTATCTGAGGTGGTGTCCTTGGCGGTGAGCATCAGCACCGGAGAGGTTTTACCTGCTTGTCGATATCCCTGGCAAAGTTGAACTCCGCTAACATGAGGAAGCATCCAGTCTAAAACTAGCAAATCATAATCTTTATGAGATAAAAGCCACTGAGCAGTTTCTCCATCTCCGATGGCATCAATAGTATGTCCTGCTTTTGACAGTGCAGCTCGTAATGGTTCTAATTGGGCGGGGTCGTCCTCCACCAGTAAAATTAACATAAGCGATCGCTGTGTTTATTGTGTTTATTTTCTATATCCTAATCTGCCTTACAACTGTTAATTTCTAATGTTAAGTCTATGCTTAAATCCCGATGGTTTCAAATATTGTGTTCTTTGGGATTAGAGTTTTGGTTACCCTTGCCTCTACTCGGCTTAGCCTTTTGGGTAGGAAGCGGATTTCTAATGGATGGAATTTTGAGTCGTACTCATCAAACCACGAAATACCTGAAGGTTGATTCTCAATTGGTACAGCCTAACAAAACCGTAGCGTCAATCGAAGCAGAAATAAACGAGTATCAAGGTATTTCTAGGGTTAAAGTTAAGACGAATTCTTCAGTGCTAAAAGAACTAAAATTCGAGTTTGCAATAACAGAATTCAATCAACTTGAAGCTGCAATTAGCCAAGAATTAGGATTACCTATTGAGGAAATTAGAAAATTGATGCAAATAAAACAAAAAACAAACTCAGATGAGCAATAAAGAAATTGGTTTTTTGAATTGCGAGGCGTATTTTGAGAGATGTAGCGCAAAGCTAGATTTGAGAAAAAAGTCGCAAATGCTGACAAAGCATCACAGAGGTGACCAAGAAAAATTTAATTAGTAATAGTGTTGCCCATGACTAATATATTTATCTCGGTTTTTAAAATTAGTCATGATAAGTATATGGACAAATATATTTACGGTCATTGCGAGCGAAGCGAAATGAAGCAATCCCAGCCCTTGTGATTGCTTCATTTCGCTTCGCTCCATTCGCAATGACGTTGTGTAATTAATTATGTCTGACTACTTACCAAGTTGCCAAAGTTAGCCTTGTTTAGAATCAAGGTCACTACTGAATTAATTTTTGAGCAAATAATACGAACAAAGACAACTTGGTATAAAGCGTTGCTAATCTCTGTTTCTCCGGCACAGAATTTTTCAAACCCGCCAGTAGTACTAGAAGTTTTAATTGCAAACTGTACCTGATTCTTTTGATTAGCTTGAAACTCTTTAGCGATCGCCTATTTTTTTCTGATTCTTTTTACTTAATTGTTTGTCTATTTTGTCAACCTGTAAGTCCTAAATCTTTGCGATACATGGATTGTTTGTAAAGGCTAAGACCGTACCTGCGGGTTTCGCTTTAGCGGTACACCTCTACCAAAGTATCTGTCGCATTCTTTTTTCAAATTGGTATCAGTTGTTTTTAATAAAAAACGAGAGGATGAAAATATTTCTTCCCCACTCACAAATAGGGACGCAAGACCTTGCGCCCCTATCCCACTACTTGCTACTCCCTATTTTCCAACTTGGTTTATTCTTCTGGCTGAAAGAAAAATTACACCCCACCTTTGTTGATAACCTCTCGATACGCGGCTACAGCAAGAGTTGGCTGGCGCTTTAATTCTGGGTCAGTATCTAGGTCAACATGGTATAGCCCAAAATCGCTATCCGGGCCAAACTTCAGGCCCCATTCACGGTTAGAAGTGATGCACCAAGAGACATAACCCACCACATTCACGCCATCCTGACGGGCACGCTGCACCTGCTGGACGTGCTGACGAAGGTAGTCCACGCGCGTGACCACTTTATCGGCCACATCAACACAGCCGTTCTCAACAATCATAATCTCCTTGCCGGGGAACAGCTGGGCGTGGAATTTGAGCATATCATACAGTACCCCAGACCAAACTGGCGCATTACCAAAACGCCCAAATGCTGCATCCATCAACTGCTGGATACGGTTGAGTCGCAAACTGCTAATGCCCCAGTAGTAATCAAAGCCAACAAAATCCTGCTGACCGACGCACTCTTGGGGACAGAGAAATGTTGGCAGCTTGCCAGCCATACCGAGATGCCACCAGTTACTTGTCAGCGATGTCGAAAGGATGCTGAAGATTTTCAGAATTGGGTCGAAGATACGTGCAATCGAATGCAGCACAGGCAGGCGTTCCTGAGTGGAAACTGGATAAAACTTAACTTTGCTAGGATCGCCGAAAATTTGTTTGGCGACGGTACGAGCCAAATCGATTTCTAAACCGCTGAACTCCTTGGTATTGGGGTCACGATAACCAAACCCAGGCACGTTATCTTTGACGGCAATAATTAAATAACCCCGGTCTTGAATGCGACGCAACGGTGTTCCTGATTTAGCTAGGGGTAGAGGCTGTGCAAAAGTTGCAGTAGGAGAATTTGAGGAACCAGTAGTGATGTCGGCTAGAGTCGATCGCCTGCCTATGGGAGGTACGGAAGGCACGGGTTGATTGGGGAAATAACGGGTAAAGCTGGCTTTCCAATCACCGGATTCTTTGAAATATCGTACAGCTCCATCTACAGCATTGAGTAAAGCGCGATCGCCTTTAACTACAGCGGCAGCATAGTTTTCTTCAGTCAATCTGTCACCGTTATTACCCACCAAGCGGTATTTTCCTGGATACTGCTCCAAGACACCTAACAGAATAATGTCATCAATTAAGATGGCACTAATCTGCTCGTAGTCCAGCGCTCTCAGGGCATCGGTATAATCATCTACCACTTGGATATTGGCCGCAGGAAGTAGTCTATCTACCGTAGATTCGGCGGTAGAGCTTTTGACCACAGCCACAGGTTTGCCATTAAAATCTTCGAGTTGCTGAATGGGACTGTCTGATTTGACTAAAAGAATTTGACCTGCCTGAAAGTAAGCTTCAGAGAATGCCACTTCCTGTTGTCGCTCTTGAGTCACAGTTAAGGTGGCAATAACTACATCTACCTGTCCTTTTTCCAGCAAAGCTCGTTCAGTGTAACGCTTTCCTTGAGCAATAAAATCTTCAGGACGGCGGAGATTAGTGACGTTGCGATCTATCAGTCTTTGTACCCACAAAGGTAGACCCAACAGCATGGGGTTTGCTCCCACTTGGGCATCTGGGTTGACTTTTTTGAGGATAGTTCTGGCTCTAGTGTGTGCCACAAACAAATTCCGCATTAGCTTTTGCACTGAGGTCATCTGATTGGCGATGCTAGCACCTCGGTCGAGACCGGGAGGCATAAAGTAAGCTCTTTCCCACCAAGGTTTGACGTAGCCGTAGATCAATTGGCTGGGTTCGTTAAAACTAATCCAGTAGCGTGCTAAAGGGCCTAAACGCTTAGCAACTTCTGTAGCATAGTTGGCGAAAATAGCAGGGAAATCTGGCGAAGTCAAACCACCTCGTGCTTCTACATGGATGGGATGGGTGAAGTGGTGTAGAGTTACCAATGGTTCCATGTTGTGCGATCGAATGGTTTCAATCACCTGGCGATAATGTTCAAAAGCTTCCTCACTGAACTCACCAGGTTTAGGTTCTACCCGCGACCAAGCGATAGAAAAGCGAAATACCTTACAACCGAGGGACTGCGCCAAGGCTATATCTTCAGCGTAGCGATTCCAAAAATCAGTTGCTTGACCCCTGATGGTGAGGGCACGACGACGCTCCCACACATCCCGAATGTCTTCATAATGGGAATCGTAAGCTTCGCATTGGTGGTCGGCTGTAGCAACACCGAACATGAATGATTTGGGTAAAGGTGCAAAACCGCTAATGGGAAGTGGGTTTGACATGCGGGTAACTCCTTTTGAGATGATTGTGAAAATACACAATAGTTAGACCGAAACAATAGTTTGCTCCGCTAACCTCTGAGCAGCACTAGGATCGTGACTAGGAAGATAAACTGTGGGAAATTCTTGTACGTACTGCAAAATTTGCTTAAGTGTCTGGCGAGATTGTTCTTCATCTTGAGCGACACCGTCAACAATCTGCTCCAACATCAGTTGCTGAGTGTAAGAGGCATCACCAGCAAAAAATAAGGATAGTCCATCAGTTTGTACTAAAACTGATAAATGACCTCCAGTGTGTCCTTGTGTGGGAATTAACTTGACATCTCCAGCCTTTGTCAATGTGAAACTCTCCGGGAAAGGGCCTATAGGTTTAGGCTCATACTCTATTAAGCGGGGGGCTAGCCACTTTGGCCATTGGTGGGTCAAATAGCCTTTTAGCTGTCCGCGCCATCCACCAGTCAGTTCGTACTCTCTGCGAGAGATAATAATTTCTGCATTGGGAAAATGGTGCAGCCCGCCTATATGATCTGTGTGCAGATGAGTGAGAATCACCCAACGGATATCATTTGGTTCTATACCCAAGGCGCACAACCGAAAATTCACCTCATCTTCAGGCTGCAAACATGGTTTGATACTTAGTTGGAAATAAGGGTTCCACCAAGGAAAGTACCCAGGTTCCAAGGTGCGTGCAGTTTCCCCTGTATCAATTAGAATAATTCCTTCGGGATGTTCAATTGCCCAGCTATAAATGGGTAAGGGGTCAGTCCAATTGCGGTCAAGAATGGTGTTTACTAGACGCATGGTACCATGACCTTTGCTGTAGCACTGGCAGGTTTTAATCGATACAAGTCCACTCTGAACAGCGTGTATACGCATTTTTATACCTTGGATATGACCAAATAATTACTAATTCGTAGTTCGTAATTCGTAATAATGGATTTTAATTACGAATTACGAATTATCAATTACGAATTATTCTGTATCTTACTTACTCAAATACCTATCGAAGAAAGTTAGTACTTTGTCTGGGTAATCCACGACGTACTGATACCCGCCAAAGCGGTGATCGGTTTCAGGATACAACGGCTCGACGGCATTGGGAGTGGATGCCACCATGTTGGCAACGTCATCAACACTACCCCATTTGTCGCCGGTGCCTTGTACATAAAGCACAGGAATATCACGAGCTGCGGCTGCTTCATAGGCAGGTTGGATAAAAGCAGTGCTTGGCCCGCCCGATAAACGATAGAGTATTTCTACTGCTGGCCCAAACAGTTTATCTAAGGGGCCGAATTTATCGGCGCGGTAGCGTTGTCCAAATACTGCTGAGGTATTGGGTTGTACGGCGACGGCTGCTTTAATATCTGTAGTATGGGGAAGAGTGAAAACTACAGTGTTGCCTCCCATAGAAAACCCGATAGTACCAATGCGGTTTGAGTCTACTTCGACTCGATTCTTGGCATAATTGATGGCTCCCAATAAGTCACGTTTTTCCAACCAGCCAGAGGTGAGGGGAATTTTGGCATCGCTCTCGCCATGATTGCGTAGATCAAACATCAACACGTTATAGTTTCTTTCGTGCAATGCTTTGGTGAAGGGCAAAAGGTTAATTGGCTTGCTGCCTGGTAAATCTCCTAATAAGTCGTTAGCCTTTGTACCAATCCGGTTCCACGGCCAGCCGTGTACCATAATTACAGTTGCGGCTGGGGTCTGCAATGCTGGGATAAACCAGCCTTTGATAGATACTCCATCTTGAGCTGGAAACTCCACATCTTCGTAATCTAAGCCTACATCTTGCCTGGGATTAGTCCAAATTTGCTGCCGCTTCGGCTTAATTAGTAACCGTGCTGAACTTGCTACCACTACCACGTAGATAAGCAAGATAATAGCGATCGCCCAGATTAAGATATTCACAATACTGCTCTCCTCTAACTAACTTTCTGCTTGGGATTTTCCGCATAAATGCCAAACTTTACTTTCAAACCGTCACGCGGAATGGGAAAAAGGTTACGGTTTAATTCCAGATTCTGCGGCGGTAATTCCCAGTTATACTGACGTAACAAATGCACCGCTATTACTTTTATCAATACTGTAATCAAGTCTTCACCTGGGCAACGGTGACTATCTCGCGCTCCACCGCCGTGGGGTACGTAGCTATTTTCTGGTAAATATGCGAACTTTTCCGCAGCAAAGCGGCAAGGCTGGAAAGTTTCCGGTTCGGGAAATATTTGGGGAATATGCATGGTAGTATGAATTCCTCCAACTGCACCCCAACCCTGCGGTATGCGGAAGTTTTGAAACTTAGACTCTTTTTTAACTAGACCGAAAAAAGTAGCAGCGTTGATGGGATAGAAGCGGCGGAGTTCGTAAGCAATTTGCTTCAAATACACCAGATTTTGCAACTGCGCGAAATTCAACGAGCCACTAGAAGCGTATTGATTGACTTCTTGTCTGGCGCGGCTGATGATTTCTGGATGTTGAGCCAGAGTTAGAGAAAGAAAGGTTAACGAGATATAAATTCCGCCATAAGCTGCAAAGAATAGGTGCAGTACCTCACGGCGTAGCTGTTCGTCAGTGAGGGTACTTCCATCTTCACCACGCGCTGTTAACAGCAGTCCCAGCATATCTGACTGAGGTTGCTGACGGTGCTGAATAATTGCTTTATCGATGAGAGCAAGCAACTTGTCCCGGCTTTGCAGCGCTTTTCCGTAAGCATTCCAACGCAGGTTAATTGGTATTGAGGTGAAACCTTTGAGAAAAGTTTCAATCACTTCCCCCACTGCTTCACTTTCTGGCCCTGGGGAACCGCCAGTAAACAAAGCATTGGTGAGACTGGCGCTCATTTTACGGTATTCAGGTATCCAAGCAAAGCTACCTAGCTTTTCCCAGCGTTCCAGGTAATAAGTGGCTGCTTGTTCAATTAGGGGAATATATTTATCGAAAGCCTGTGGCGTAAAAGCTTCGAGAATAATTTTTTTTCGGCGGCGATGTTCGCTTCCATCTAATAATGGTAAGGACTCCCAGTCTAATAGTTCTTGTATCGGTTGTGGATTAGCTTTCTCACGGGTAAAGTATTCTTGGTTTAGGAAGAAGGTAAAAGCTTCTGGGCCGATAAAGGCGATAACGGGTTTGCCGAAAAGATGAGTCTTGAAGACTGAACCATACTTTTGAAAGCGCTGGCGATAGAACTGGTGATTATCCCAAGCTAGAGCAATAGTTTCTCCGATTAGGGGTAAACCGTAGGAACCAGGTGGTAAATCTTCACTATCTTGACCGTTGCGGCTATTGTGGTAGCGCACCAACAAACCCACCAAAATAGAGATAGCTAAAATAATTCCCAAAATTCGAGCAAATCCCTGTTGTCCAATCAAAGTGCCAACTAAAAAGCTCAAACCAGCATATATATTTACTCCGATTCTTTGCTTCTTAATCCAGGTTGCCGAAGAATCACTAAACCATGCCAAACTGATATCTAATCCCCACCATAAAGCCAGAATTAGTTCGCTTGCAGTAATAGCAGTTCCATCAATTGCAAAAGTTGCTTTGATGCTGTCTGGGACTAAAAATACTTCATAAAACAAATGAACTAAATAAGCTAAAAAGCTAAAAGTCCATAGTAGTAACCAATAATTATTCTTATTAGCTGATTTTCCATGCAAAATATATAAATAAATTGCTGGAATGAATAAAATTGCGCTAGCCCAAAATGAGTAAATAGCACGATGTAAATTCAAATTTGGTTTTAATTCTGCCGCTATTAAAGCAGCAATTAGGATAATTCCAAAAGCTAAAAAAGTATTAGCAAATTCTGCTAAAGAAATCTTTTTTTTTGATTTAAATATTTCCATTTTTAACCTCTTTACTCTGTGTTCTCTGTGCCTCTGTGGTTAAAAAATCATTTATTTAACCACAGAGAGAAGTAGCGTGCGGAGGTTCCCCCCCGTTAAGCAAACTCCTGTAGATACAGAGGCACAGAGATTAAATACAAAATTTTAAAGTGTCTTGAGATACTCTAATAAATCTTCCAAAGCTGCCTTGTCCCAACCTTCTCCTTGATAAGACCAGGGATAGTCATGTCCTTTGTTAGAGTTTCCTTGAACATGAGTATCGAACTTAAAGTAATGTTTATCGTCTGGCTCAGTTGGTGAAGCCAAACCAACATCAACCGGATCGTAGAGATTGTCTCCGCGATAAAAAAGCTCTCGACGAGGTTTGAGATTAACTAACTCTGCCAAAGTCAAAACACTGCCGTTATGCAAATATGGAGCGCGAGCAAAAACCGATTCGATGGGAGCATTAATGAAACCTTTGGTATCTCCTAAAGGCCCTGGTCGAAGATTTTCCCGTTTGGGCTTCAAAGGATGCCCATCAGGGAAGAAACTATCAACGACATCCGGCAGTTCTTTGTAGTAACGATAGTTCAACCGTTCGGAATCAGTTTGAATATCTTCTATTGGGGTAATTAAACCTTGAAGTTCCCCTTTCACCCAACTTCCATCTTCAGAATTGCGATACCCATGACAGCTAGCGCAATTCTGCTGAAAGACAGCACGGCCGCGTTCTACTTTCTGTGGAACGAGCGTAATACCTTGGTCTTTGAAGACCTCTGTATATTTAGGCCCTTGCAAATCTAATGTATATTCAATGGCTTGAACGACATTGTGAGAAATTTCTGGCACGACTAAGTTATTAGGTGTTGCTCCTGCTGCCACTGCTGCAAGTACGCTGCGACTGAGACGATCTTTAACGCTACCGTCATATTGCGCCCAATCTCGATGTTTCTGCTCGTACAATGACGGGAGTTTGGAATAGGACTTGTCCAAGGCGGCGGGACGATCCATCATGAAGTGTACCAACTCTTTAAAAGGTTGGGTGCGAGCAGGGCCGATGGGTGATAACTTAGAGTCTCTCAGGTCTTTGCCATTGTAAGGGTTATCCCATTTCGGAAGTGAAGCTAGTACTTGACCTCTAGCAGTCGACAACCAAAAACCGATTACAGTTTTATCAACAATTCCTAGCGATTTATGGTATTTAGCTTCATAAGCTTTGGCAACGTTTTCTACAGTTAGACGCTTTTCGTCGAGAAGTATTGTTTTGAAAGCATCTACCCAAGCGAACAAGTCTAAGGAAGTACTCCCCATCCCTGTGACGACTACACCCTCATCGTCTGGAAACCTCCGAATATGGGATGTGTGACACAATGCACAGCTAAAACCCACAAATTTTACAGGCGAAGGCTTTCCTGATTGCGGTTGAAAGTTGGAAATATTAAAACCCACTGGCAACCCCTCGTTTTCATCTGGCTTTCCGTGGATAAATCCAAATTGCTGAACCCAATCCCCAGCTTCTTTACCTGCTGGCTGCAATTGATCGGGGAATAAATCGGGAAGGACTTGAAAAACTGGCAGGGGTGCTAACTCAGTGCCGATACTTCCGTGGATAAATGCTTCTTTTGGAGTTCTAAATACAGGTTTCGCCCAAGTTGATTCTATGTACAAAAACCCAAAGGTTCCGATCAGCAAAACGGAAACCAGCGCTATAGCAGCAATCCTGATAACTTTTAACATATTTTCCTCTGACAAAAACACAGGAACAGCCACTCGATTTTGAATTTGGGATTTTAGATTAGAGTACAATCCAAAATCCCAAATCTAAAATCTAAAATTTGATTAGTGCTTGCCCCAAAGCTCAGCATGTTGAGCCTGACGACTGAAAAGAGCGGGGTCGTAATACTTCTGGTAATATTCCAACTCTAGATGGCTAAATTGAAGCCAGATGCCAGGAACGAAGAAAGCATCGATGTGGGCAGGAAAGCGACCGTAGGTGTCGTAGATGTAGTTGCAGATATCTTTGGTATACTGAATCGTTTCTTTGGAGTGGGGTTCTGCATCCCGCAAGAAAGCCTCAGCACTTGATTTTGCTTGATAGGAGCGGGCAAACACCTCTTTATCCCCATAGGCTCCTTGGCTGCCGTACTTCTCTTCGATGACGCGATCGACCGCTTCATCCATAGATTTAACGTAAGGCGGGCAAAGTCCTTCCAACACGCCATCAATACCAACTGGATTGGCTTGAGAAGCTGGTGGCGGTGCCCAAATACTTTGTTTGGGAGTTGGCGGTTCCATGCGAAATCCTAGACCATACCATTCCTTGTCTGGGTCGTGCTGGAGAATGAAGGGCTGGAAGACTGCCCCATGTACCCAACCACCAACACCCATTGCCTGACCAATGAGCATTAAGTTTTGCAAAATAAAGAAACATTCATGCTCGGTACGCATTGTTTGAGCCAGTCCCAAGGGAACGGTGTTGTTGGGATTGACAAAGCCACCTTTGACTCGTTCAATGCCACCGATGGGTTGATAGGGAATTTTGGGACTCAACCCTAGGTGCATTCCTACCCAAGCTGCCCAGTCTGACAAGCTTTTTGGTCTAAACTTTTGCCAGTCATCGACAAACAAAGGTTTTTGACCGTCTGGTTCCGAAAGCAGGATGAGAATGACATTGATATATTGACGAGTGCAATCGACGACTGGGAAAAACAGAGTTGTACCGGGAAGGTTAGAAATTTGCTTGTTCCAGCCTAGATAGTAAGGGTAAATACGGGGGAAATCTAGGCGGCGATCGCTAATTTTATGTTTGACAGCAGCAGCAGCTTTCAGCCAGTCTTGCTCTGACCAATCTTCCCATTTCGGCGGTAGATCGCCAAGGGCTGCTAATGCTTCCCTACCTTTCAGCCGCTTAATTAGCCAGATACCTTCATCATTAATCATGAAAAAGGAAGTCGCTTGCGAATTATCAGCGCTACTCCCAGAACGAGCAACGATGTTGAGAAAAGGGGTTCCTAATTCTTTGCCACCTTCGGGTTTATAAAGAGGGCCGTCGTGAGTTGTGATACCAGTCATCCCCGTAGCGACAATCAAAATTGCCTCTTCTAGGGGAGTCAGAGGGTCTGGTTGATTCGGGCTGGTATAGCTGAGTTCCCCAGCGTCAATGGAAGCACCTTGAGCTACTCTACGAGTACGCCGTTCCACAATTGCTTCTACCAGTGGATAACTTAATAGCGCTTGTAAACCAGGGTGCTTTTTGATATCCGATACCAGAGGTTCACTAACTAGTTGATCGCTCATTTGCAATTACCTTCGGGGTGTATGGGGACTGGGGATTGGGGATTGGGGAACTCGGGGTCCCCTCTGGGGATTAGGGGCAATGGGGATTGGGAACTGGGGATTGAGGATTGGAGTATTAATTCTTTCTTCCCCTGCTTCCCCTGCTCTCTTATCCTCCTCATCCTGGACTAATTGAACTTATCCAATTCCGCTAAGATGGTGGGGAAAATGTCTCTTGCGGCGTTTTTGCCCATGAAACAATCCATGTGTGCATAATCAGGGATAACATGGCGCACGTACAAATCGCCACCATTTTTTTCGCACAATAACTTATAAGTAATTGCCGAACCCTCTGGCAGGAAAAAGGCGTTATCTGCACCGTGAAGTAAAGCAATGGGAATGGCTAGGCGTTCTAAATGAGGCAAGTAAACATCTTTACCATCTTTGTTGACAATGTGACCCTCGCGCAGGATGAGAGATATATGTCGAAAGAAGGTCATATTAGCCGGGCCAAATATCTCATGAACGGCATCGTGAGTTGCTTCATTTAGTTGGGCGATTTTGTAAACTTCTCCGTACATGAACAGAATGCGGCGGTCAACTGGATTGTTGTAAGGTTCTTTGGTGGGATACAGCCTTAAAACTGTGTCGTAAAGTTTATCTTGCCAATCAGCATGAGTATCAAAATCTGGGTCGAGAGTGTCTACTCCCAGTACTGTGAGAAATGAAGCTAGACGCAAACCAGCTCTGATTTCGTTGAGGGTTGCGGCTCTGGGATGGGTAGTTAATTGAGAACAAACGGCGGAACGAACTCCTTGAAGACCTGCTAGCATCGCCATCAAAAAGGACATAGAGCCGACGCAGTGACCGACGACTTGAACTGTTTCTGATTCAGTGATAGCACGTACTTGTTTAACTGCTGCTGGCCAATCGTAAAGCGCAATCTCATCAGCTGAAAACTGGGTGGTGGCAGATGGCAAGTCTGCACTGGCTCGATAATCGAATAGCCAAACATCATAGCCGTGAGCATACAAGAACTCTGGCAGGTTAGTTTCGACGGTATCGATAGAAAATGCCAAGGTGGAAGTACCGAAGCCTGGTGCTAGCATGACTGGCCCTTTCGTCCCGCCTTGATATCGAATCAGTCGCAGCTGCACTCCATCAGTAGTTTTGAAGAAATAAACTTCGGGCGCTGACATCCTTAGAGGACGCTTTTGTCGGGGTGGTGCATCTGGATTGAATATTTTGGAAGGCGCAAATATACCACCGTAAACGTTAAACAAGACTCCAGCAAAGAAGCTGCCAAAGCGGGCAGTTTCTTCTATTTTTTGCTGGAGATTAGTGGTGTTGGTAACTTCCAAGGTAGACAGCTGATGTAGGAAATCTGTTGGCAGAATTTTGATGATTCCCTGTCCCAAAACTGGACTGTTGGGACTGTCGCCATCATGCACGGTAATGTATAAGGTGGTGGTGTCTGCCCAGATGTCAAAACCAGGGTCGTTGTGTACGACTTTGAAGCCTTCAAAATAGTAAACTTTACCGTCGGCGGCAGTCATTTTCATGCGATAGACCATGCGCCGCGTATTGACGCTGGCTGGGTCAACTATGAATAAGTTAAATTCACCATCGCTAACTGTTAAAGGTGTAGGCGATAGTGCTGGTGCGGTGACACTGCCAACTAATTTAGCTTTGTGGCTTTCGTCTGTAAGCATTTTGTCCAAATCGTTGGAAGTCACTGTGAGGGTGAATTCAAATTTGGAGTTATCTTGTGTACCCTGCTGTGCTGCTAGTTGATAATCGTTTTTGACTTTTGTAGAAAAATAGCCGCGCATGGTTTCAGTAAACTGAATCCCTACTTTTTCTGGTGCAGTTGTGGTTGTTGCCATAAAACACCTCTGTGTTGTGAGTGCTGAGAGACGCGATTATACTCTTACGAGAAGCCGCTCTTACGAGCGTCTACGCGTCTGTACAAGAGTAAGGTTTTATTCCCCCTTGTCCCCCTTATTCTCGATCAGGCGACGCAGATTCCATATCTGGGTAGCAGGTCGTGGACGATGTAGAAATGATGAGACTGCAAAGCGTCGTGAAATAGTTTCCAATCACTGGCTAAAAAGTTGGAGTGATAGGGAAATATTTCGTTTTCTCGTTCGACTAAGTCTTCTGTACCTAAAGCTGTATGTTTCCAGGAGTCTTTGCCTTTGGGGATGTAGGTAACATCGGCTTTGCCAAAGCTGAATTTACCTTGGGCGATCGCATCTAACCACTTTTGGTGGCGTACGCTACCGCTATTATCAGTAATATTCCTCAGCAATACATCGATTAAGGTTTTATCTGGTTCTGGCAGTCCCGGTACAATTGCATCTGGATCGCCTGCCAAATATCGCTGCATGGCTTTGCACATCTGGTCGGCGGCTTCTAGAAAGTCTTTGGGATTGTTTCTGATGATTTTCTCTCCCCGCCCGTTGATGTAACCCCAGCTCAAAAAGGGTCTGTCAGGATGGCTGAGAACCGCTCCATGTCCCAAGGGGAAGGCTTCACTGACGAAGTAATTCTGAAGCCTATCCATGAGGTTATAATCTGGTTTGCCGTTTTCATCTAGCAGATTTTTGGCTTCATTAACCTGATGATTAACTCCGGCAAAGCCTTGGTGTGCCCAAGTATCAACATATACATGCATAGTGATGCCAAGTCGATGCAATCCGTAGGGAGAGTGACGTTTCTGAATACACTCTTGCACCATTTGCTGTGCGACATCGCTGTTGGGACGACAAATAAGCTTGTCGATAAATTTCCCATCAGGATCTTCACCTGCTTTTAATCCGGCGTTCCCAGGCAGAAAATGAAACGGAATCCAAACGCGATAATTTGCCAGTTCCTGAAAGTTGCGGTAGTCCAGCATTTTATGAGCGGAACTCATGCGGCTAAACAGTGCGCCGTTGTCAAACCGGATTAATCCGTCGTTGATAGCATCGTCTACATATTGGGCACTGTAAGCGATGGTATTAGCAGCTTTATGCTCAAACCCAGCTAGTCGTGCTGCTACGTAGGTGACACCATGATGAAAGTCGATTTGCATATATATTTTAGTCAGTGGTCAGTGGTACAGACGCGATTAATCGCGTCTGTACAATAGTCATCTAAAAGTAGAGTTCGGATAAGGTGCCGACAAAGAAGCGACTGAAGCGATCGATCGCTTGCAGGCTTTCTGCACGGCTGAGGGCGTTGGTGACTTTGAGGGTAGTCATTTGCTTGATGAAGTCTGCGGGCTGAATTTTGAGAATGCCTTTACCAACTACGGAATTTTTGTTGCTGTCGCCCTCATAAATGGTGATGTAAAGAGTGGTAGTGTCAGACCACAAATCAAAGCCTGGGTCATCGTGAATTTCTTTAAATCCCTCGAAGTAGTATTTTTGTCCTGCTTTTGTTGTCATGTGCAGGTCGTAGCGCATTTGTCGTGTTTTGGCTTTGTCTTGTTCCTTGACGAACAAATTGAATATGCCATCGGTGACGGTTAGTGGTTCGGCTGCGATCGCAGGGGCTGTAACTGTACCAACTATCTTGGCCGTGTGGTCGATGTCGTTGAGCAAGTCTTCCAAGTCATCGGAAATGACTGTCAAAGTAAATTGCAGGGGAGAGTTATCTTTTTTACCCTGCTGTAATGCACGTTGATAGTCATCTTTGACTTGGGTGGAAAAGTAGCCGCGCATGGTTTCGGTGAACTGAATTCCCACTTTGGCGGGTGCTGTCGGTGTTGTTGGCGGTACTGAAGGTAGGTCGTAGTTAATTGTCCAACCCCGGTCTTTGGCGATGAGGGCGCAGCAGCGTTCGGCTACGGCGGAAATGGTCAGTAAAGGATTTACACCTAAAGTACGGGGAATTACTGAACCATCGGCAACATAGAGGTTTTCATAAACGGCTGTACCTCGATCGCGGGAAAATACTTGTCCTTTGTGGTTGACTACGCCGCGTTCGGCATCTTCTGCTAGGATGCAGCCACCAAGTGGGTGGACTGTTACCAAGTCGTGACCAAATAAACTAGTCCAAATGGGGTTGGGAATTTGTGTGCCACCTAAAGGACGAGTTGCTTCTGCAAGGCGATCGTTCACTCGTTGAAAGATGGATTGTTTGCCTACGTCTTCCCAGCGAATTCTCAGACGGTCATCTTCTAAGTACATCTGTCCGGCTGCATCATCGTGGGTCATCACTAAATAAGTCTGGGTGTTGCGAACTGCACCTGTGTAAGCACCGCGAGTCAAACTCTCTGTTTCTCTTAGCTTTTCTTTGATGCGATCGCCCCAACCTTCGTCGCTATCTTTACCCAGTACTTTGCCAGCAGCAGCAAAGCTGGCGGGTAAAAAGGGCGCGAGGGCACCGGGAATTGAACCTTCTTCGATAACCATGCCGTTATCTAGTCGTGGTTGTTCGCGCATATCGATAATGCCGGTGATGCAAGGCCCGACTGATTCCCGCGTTCCAGCGCGGTTGCCAAAGCCAATTCCATTAATGGTTTGGTCAGTGTTGTAGCCAAAGGCTAATACATCGCCATTGCCTGTAAAGTTGTGTCCTAGTTGGTTGGACACAGATAAACCTGCTTGTTGCGATCGCAGTAAAATTTCTGTAGAACCAAGTGTGCCAGCAGCTAAAACAACAATATCGGCACTGACAAACATTGTGGGCGCATCAAATATTTGCTGTCCGGAGTTGAGTAATTGAAAGTGAACCAACCAGCGATCGCCTTGCTTTTCAACTGTCCGCACAGATACTTGCGTATAAATTTCTGCACCGTGGTTTTTTGCATCAGGCAGGTAATTCATTAAAGTAGTATTTTTTGCGCCGTGATTACAACCCGATACACAATCACCGCAAAAGTTACATTTCTTTTGTTCCACTCCTACATGATTCACCCCATCTTTGAAAGTTACATTAATGGGTGGGCGATAAAACTTTTCATTCAAATATTTAGAAGACTTTTCCAGTGCTTGTAATTTAGGCAAAGCTGGCGAATCTTCAGGATAGGAGTTGGGTTTGAGCATTTCTTCAGCGCGACGATACCCTTCTGCTAATAAAGTATCGACATCGTTTTGCAATTCCTTAGGCCAGCGCGGATCTTCAAACACACGCGGTTCGGCTTGCAATGACACATTGGCATTAACTAGCGATGTACCACCCAGTCCACAACCCATGAATACATTGATATCTTGATTAACGCGAAAATCGTACAAACCCGTGCGCGAACCAATGTGTTTGCCTGGTAAATCTACTTGTATTTCACCTACCGCATTGACATCAGTATTTGGATATTCGCCTGGTTGAAATTCTTTACCTCGTTCTAGTACGCATACCTGCTGTCCAGCACGCGATAGGCGTGAAGCCGCGATACCGCCACCATAACCGGAACCAATGACCACAACTTTATAGTGACTTTTTATATCTTCAATTGGGTTTGATAAACGAGTCATAAGTATAAATCCTTGCAAATTGTGGACATGGCAAGATAGTTTTCACCTACATCGAAGATGAAGGCAAAAGCCGACCGAACCAGAATTTTCGACCGCAAAGCAGAGTTTTCTAAGACACTGCCGTTATACTTCAAAAGCGCTAAAGGTGGTTTCGTAAAATCAGCACACAAAAGGGCATTGCTGATAATAAATATGGAAAAATCAAGCTTAAAAGCAGACTTGTTAAGTCTTTCTAAAGAAATTAAGCAATGCCTTCTTGAGAGTTATCGGAGTGGATTAAGAATTTATGCAAGTTCATAAATAACTTTACATATTCTCACTTTAATCCTTAAATCTAGCAACGCTGATACCACTGCCAATAGTTAAGAAAACAAGGAGGTGTTTAATTTACACCTTGGAAATGTTATGTGGAATTTAAAACATCAGCGTAACACCACACACAGCTTTATTGAGTATAAAATAGTAAATTTTTATTACTTACTATTCATACTTCTGGCGATTTTTACCACCATTTTTCTGGGTGTAAATCTGACGGCTTCAGCGAGTAATTTATTTTTGATCCCAGGAACGACAACAGTTTTGTTTGACATTAAGCCTTGATAGCTAATCTTTGCTACGGTTTCCGCATCCATAACGTTTTGACTAGTGACCAGCTTAGATTCTTCCATAGCTGCTCTTTGTTGAAAACCGGATGCCGTTGTTCCCGGACAAACAACAGTTACAGTGACACCTGTACCTTCTAATTCATTGGCGATCGCTTCTGAAAATGATAATACATAAGCTTTAGTTGCAAAATAAACTGCTAATAAAGGGCCTGGTTGAAAAGCAGCACCGGAAGAGATATTTAATATCTTTCCATAGCCTTGCTCCACCATATCCTTAAGAAATAACTTAGTTAAATGAGTCAGGCTGACCACATTTACTTGTAGCATTTCTAGTTCGGTTTTGAGGTCGGTTTCGTGAAAAAATCCATAACTACCAAATCCAGCATTATTTACCAGCACATCAATTTTGATAGCTGCTTGTTGTAGTTTTGTAAAAATTTCTGCTGGCGTTGTTGCCAAGGATAAATCCTTAACAATAATTTCAACTTTTATGCCGGATTTTTCTGTAAATTCTTTAGCAATTTGAGTTAACTTTTCTTCACTTCTGGCGACTAGTACCAAATTATAACCATCACGAGCAAATAACTTAGCTAATTCGTAGCCAATTCCACCAGATGCGCCAGTGATTAAAGCAGTTTTTTCTCTGTTTAGATGATTTGTGGTCTTCATAAACCAAGAAACTCTTGTATTTTGTGTCTTTGAGTTGATGAATCCCTTATACCGTAAAAACTCGCGAATGGCAGGTTTGTAAAGTAAATATAAGAACATCTGATATGTAAACGGGACTGGGGACTGGGTAAAATGAGTGCGCGATCTACTGAAATGAGAAAGCAAACTGGAGTTTGAGAAAGCAATATGCCTTTTTGCTTGCTAAATCTACTGAAATGAGAAAGCAAACTGGAGTTTGAGAAAGTAATATGCCTTTTTGCTTGCTGAATCTACTGAAATGAGAAAGTAAACTGGGGTTTGAGAAAGTAAACTGGGGTTTGAGAAAGCAAACGGGCATTTTTACTGATTAAAATTTACTTTATAAAATCCAAAATCTGGTTTTCTCTCCTTTACAAGGCTACGGTGTATAGACAATTCGGAAAATCTTACCCACATTATTTTTCATCTGGTAGTGGCATGGCAAGGCTAAAATGTTGCATTAAAAATCTCTGAAAAATTGAAGTTTAGACACATAATCGAATTTTTCTATTGCACTACTTTAGCCTTGACACGCCACTACAGCCAAAGACTGGGAGTGATTAAATCATTCATAGCCGGAGTGCGAAGGAATACTCTACAACGCACTGCCTCATCTTAAATTTTATTTTGGTAATATAACTGGAAACTATCCAGGTAAATCAATGGATTTGCCAAACATCGAAACCTATTTACGTCCTGACAATATTCAAACTATCCCCAACTGGGGTGAAGGTTGGGCTTGGTTAGCTGGTGGAACGTGGTTATTTTCCGAACCGCAACCACATCTTAAAGTACTAGTAGATACGCAGTATTTAAGATGGTCTGAAATTGAGATTCAAGCAGATTATTTAAGTATTGGCGCGACTTGTGCATTAATTAAGTTATTAGAATATCCTTGGTTAGCAGAATGGACAGCAACGGCGGGATTTAAAAGTGCAGTTGCGGCACTAGCAGCATCATTAAAAGTAATTAATATAGCAACAGTAGGAGGAAATATTTGTCTTGCCTTGTCTGTGGGAACTTTGGCACCGGTAATGGTGGCGTTGAATGCAAGTTACGAAATTTTGAATTTAAAGGGAGAGTCGCGTCTAGTTACAGCAAAGGACTTTCAACTAGGTTTTAAAAAGACAATTTTACAGCCAGGAGAAATCCTTAGACGAATTTTAATTCCTTTGTCTAATTTAAAATGGACAATTAATTATCAACGCTTTAGCATTGCAGCGACAGATCCGGCTTTGGCAATTGTGGTGATTGCTAGCAATCATCAACAGGTGCGTTGTGTAATTAGTGCTAGTGTTGCCGCACCCCGCTTACTGGAATGCGAACATGTGAAAACAGCACCAACGCAGTTAATTAACTCTTTAGAAAATGAAGATTTTATTGAAGATAGTAGGGCAAGTGCAACTTATCGCCGAGAGATGACGGCAGTTTTAATCAAGCGATGTTTTAATAATTAAAAATTAAAAATGCTAGAAGACTTACAGTTTTTAGTTAATCGTCAATCTTATACGGTAACTTGTCACCCTGGAACTAGTCTTTTAAGTTTATTACGTCAATTGGGTTGGTTTGGTGTCCATCGTGTTTGCGATGCTGGTGATTGCGGCGCTTGTACAGTTTGGGTAAATGATACACCAATCCATAGTTGCATTTATCCAGGAATGCGAATTGCTAATCAATCAGTAACTACCATTGAAGGACTTTCCCAAGATGGGGAACTTGCACCCATGCAGCAAGCCTTTTTGGCAGCACAAGGCTTTCAATGTGGGTTCTGTACTCCTGGCGCAATTATGAGTGCAGCAAAGTTACCTAAATTATCAGAAGAAGAACTGCGCCTAGCTTTAAAAGGCAATCTCTGTCGCTGCACTGGTTATCAAGCAATTGTCGAAAGTATTCAAGAAGGTAGAAGCCAGGAGGTAGAAGGTAGGAGGCAGGGGGGAGCCAGTGCGTTGGGCGGCTCTGCCGACTTGAAGCAACTGGCGTGCAGAGGGGCAGAGGGAAGCCAGTGCGTTGGGCGGCTCTGCCGACTTGAAGCAACTGGCGTGCAGAGGGGTAATACTCAAAACTCTCCACTGCCCACTCCCCACTCAGTCGGAGAAAGCATTTCTAAACAAGATGGTGCAGCAATTGTCACTGGCAAAGCATCTTACACAGCAGATATTTCACCACCTGGATTGTTACATCTTAAAGTACTGCGATCGCCCCATCCCCACGCACGTATCCGTAATATTCATACAGAAGAAGCGAAAGCAGTTTCCGGAGTAGTTGCCATTTTCACCCACGAAGATGTACCTAGGATACCCTACACCACTGCCGGTCATGCCGAACCAGTACCCGATCCGTTAGATCGTTACTTATTAGATAATAAAGTGAGATTTGTAGGCGATCGCGTTGCCGCTGTAGTTGCAGAATCACCCAGTATTGCCGAACAAGCTTGTCAATTAATTACTGTCGATTACGAAATCTTACCCCACGTTATCGACCCGATGGAAGCAATCAAAGGTAACGGGGTTGTAATTCACGATGAACCAGAATCATTGCAAATTCCTCATCGAAATCTAAACATTGCCGGGCAAATATTTCTCGAATCAGGTGATTTAGAACAAGGATTTGCCCAAGCAGATTTGATTGTCGAAAACACTTATTATTTACCAGCAGTTCAACATGTCCACCTGGAACCGCATATAACTATTAGTTGGCTAGAAGCAGATGGTACTTTAGTTGTGCGTTCCAGTACCCAAGTACCATTTCATTGCCAAAGATTACTCTCACAACTTTTCGATTTACCCAAAGAGAAAATCCGCGTTTATAAAGCACAGCTTGGCGGTGGATTTGGCAACAAACAAGAGATTTTATCAGAAGATTTATGTGCTTTAGGAACCCTGCGTACAGGCAAACCCGTGCAATGGGAATTCACTAGAAACGAGGAATTTACTGCTACAAATAGCCGCCATGCGATGACAATCCGTATTAAAAGTGGTGTCAAAGCAGACGGTAAATTAGTTGCCCAAGATATGGAAATTATTGGCAACACAGGTGCTTATGGAAATCATGGGCAAACAGTAGTATTTTTAGCAGGTTATATTCCCCTAGGTTTATATCGTTGCCCAAATAAAAGATTGCAGGGTTTTGCAGTTTATACAAATACAATGCCAGCTGGTGCATTTCGCGGCTATGGTGCAACTCAAGGTACATTCGCCATAGAAAGTCAAATCGATGAAATCGCTAAAAAGCTAAACATCGATTCTGTAGAAATGCGTTTAAAAAACCTAATTCAACCAGGAGATGTGATTAATTTAGGCAGGTCTGAAGACCACTTTAACTTAATTGGTAGCTACGCTGTTCAAGAATGTTGGGAAAAAGTTATCGAGTCCCTTGGTTATGTGACTGGTACATTACCAAAAGTAGAAGGTTCTCGCCGTCGTGGCATAGGTTTTGCTGTTTCGATGCAAGGCAGTGGTTTATCAAAAATCCACCTGGCTAATGTGAAATTATCACGCTTATCTGAAGGCAAATATGAGTTAAGAACTGGTTCGGTAGATGTTGGCACTGGTTCAGATACAACTTTAAGACAAATAGCAGCAGAAATTTTAGGTGTGAGAGTTGCCGATATTCAGATTATTTCTGGCGATACTCAACTCACACCTTTTGATTCTGGTTCTTATGCTTCCGCTACAGTTTATATTTCTGGACAAGCTGTTAAATTAGCAGCCGAAAAACTCCTCTCCTCTAATGAAAATAGTGTTGAAGTCTCCTATGCCGCAGACGAATCAACATTAACTTTTGCCGTTCAAGGTGTAGAGGTAGAAGTTGATATAGAAACTGGTAAAACTCAAGTTTTGAAATGCGTACAAGCAATTGATTTAGGTAAGGCAATAAATCCCCGAATTTGTCACGGACAAGCGACAGGTGGTATCGCCATGGGGATTGGCTATGCTTTAATGGAAGAATTATTTTTTGACGAACAAGGGAAAATTATTAACCCAACATTGCGCCAATATCGTATTCCTACAGCGGCAGATATGCCACTAATAGAAGTAATTTTAGTAGAAAAATCTGACCCTTACGGCCCATTTGGCGCTAAAGGAGTGGGGGAAATTACGATTAATTGTACAGCGCCTGCCATAGCCAATGCGATCGCACATGCAACTGGATGCAGACTATACCAACTTCCCATGACACCCGAAAGACTTTTTGAAGAATTAACAATTTGATAGTTAGAATTCAGCATCCAGAAAGCAGAATTCAAAATTTATAATGAGTTTAGTACCATCGGGATATTCATTCATCCAATCTTCGTGTGCTTCTCTAACTATTCTGACTTCTAAATTCTTACAAGTTTTGCTTACCTCTAAGCTCGACTTTATCCAAAATTAAGAACTTGGTTCTCGTTATACAGCAAAAACCCTAGGTTTTTGGCAAAAACTTTTTCCATGTCACTGGTTATTGGTGAAATCGAAAAAGTCAAACGATGGTTTCACAAAGCTTTCAGCGTTAGCGTAGAAGCTTTTTAGCGGCTTGCCGCAGGCATCGCATTCAGAGAAAATGGATAAAGTCGAGCTAAGTTGAAACCTTTGATGGCATAATTTTCTTCACAGCTAAATCATAATAACGCTGAACAAAATAAGATATTAAGACTATCAAAGGCAACCACACACAAAGCAAATACAAGTAGGATAATAATGGCGATGTGGGTTTATAATAATTAACTCCAAGTAAAATTATCCTATGTGTTAAATACATACAGAATGAAGAATAGCTAACTAGTTTAATAATGTTTTGGTTAAATATAGTTACAGATAATTTACCCAAAGCCCAGATAGCAGGCAAAGACGCAAAAATGCCAAAAGCTATTACTAGTACATTAATAGACCAATGCAATGATTCTCTGATATGAAACAAACTAAATACTATAGCTAGAATAAACAAAGATATTGTCAATATTTTATAATTAGCAAGCATTTCTTGAAGTTTCTTGGCTCTAGACACAATCAATCCAAATACAAAAATTGGGGAATAATATAGAAGACGCGGACTGATTAAGCTAGTTTTCCAATATAAGAGAGTTAGAATAAGAAATCCAATAGTAGAAAATACAATTATTTTTTTAGCATTATATTTATATAAAAGAAATGGTACTAAAAGATAAAACAATAAAATCATCGTTACATACCAAAGAGTTAGTAATCGAACGTCCAATATCATGTTAAGTAGAAATGCAGAAATTATAAAAGTCTTTTGGTCTATCAGTTTAAATAGTAAAAAGCCAGAAAGAGTAGCAATAAACAGGGGATATATTCTAAAAAATCTAAAAATGAAGAAATGTTTTATATCATTAAAAGAATTAAATTCATAACGGTAGCCAAGTAAAAATGCAGATATAAATGTAAAGCCTCCTAAGGCGCAATGGGTAATAAAATTTGTAATAAAATTGTTGTAAAAGCTAGGAATAGATGAATATTGCAATAAATGCCAAAATCCTACAATATATAAAATTAAAATTGCTCGAATAGCGTCTAATTCAGGAATTCGTTCGCTTTTTTTAGGAGTTATACCGCTATTATTTGTCGAGGACAGTATTTTACTTTCAGCCATTAAATGCACTCTTACAGATATTCTATTTCGGCTAACCAAAGTAGCATAGTATATGTTCGCTCCATAATTCAAGAGCTCGTTATTATTTAGTAGCGAAAGCAAAAACAGCGTTTTGCTTGGAGTTAGCAAAAACTAATCTATGAGCTTTCTACATGGGGTTGAGGGATTAGCCAAGAATCAATATCGCGAACTGAACCTTCTTGAATTCTATTGAATATGTGCTACCACATATCTTGGCTTTTTTCAATTCGTCCGGGTGTAGCTACAACTATCGTGGATACATAGATAGTAGATGCACCCTAAATTAAATTACAACCCTTAGCTTTTCTTTTGGCTGAGGGTTTTTATTTTATTTATTCCCTTATCCCCCTATCCTCGTCACTATTTAAAGATAGATGGTAGCAAACTAGGGGCTAACCAAAGAGCATAACCAATAAATCCAAATAGTGCAGTAATTAAAGCAGTGAGAAAATAGCCAATGCAAATCAGTAAACCATCAGCTTCAATGGTGGCAACTGCCAAAATTAGAATACCTATAGTAGGGAAGGGATTGGTAAAAGGAATAGGTGATATTAATAATATAGTTAACCAAGAGATACAAAGCCCATTGATTCGCCAAGTTAATGGATTATTGGCTATTTTTGCCAACCGAGGACGAGTGATTTTCTCTAATATCTTAGTAAGGCGTTGCAGGTTTTGTAGAAGTAATTGGGCAAAAGGGCGAGGAAATTTGTAGCGGGCAATTTTTTTGGGTAGCCAAGGCGATCGCCTGCCCAAAACCATCTGCATTGACAACAACAAACACGCAGCACCAAAAGGGCCAGTTAATCCCGGTGGCATGGGAAACAAAAATGGTAAAACTAATAATGCAATGACTAGACTAAAACCCCGTTCGGAAGTCTCTGCCAGAATATCGCCCAGAGACAGATGCTGTTCAGCCAAGCGTCGCAGCAACGACTTAATTTCTTGAGAAAATTTTAGATGCATTTGGCGTGAGTTGATGTGAGTTGCCACAAGACCCAGCTTTCATTAAATATATCAATACGAGTATGAATACAAATGCATCCACAACTATTCCAGATCATACCAAATTATTAATTTTGTCTTTTACCGCAGATATAAATTGAGTTTTATACTAAATTTGCATGATTGATAAGTAGGTAGACATAATTAATGTGAGTTCGATGAACCTCTCCCCAACCCCTCTCCGACGCGGAGAGGGGCAGAAATCTTTTTACTTTTGAACGAAAGAATCAAGCTTTTAAAGCCTCTCTCCCTTTTAGGGGCTACGGTGTACACACAAGTCGAAGTAAAGTAATAAGAGCAGGGGTTTTGAGGAGTAAAAGGCAGTGGAAAATCCAATCAGAATACACGCGCAAGCAGTTAAGGGGAAAGCATTTGGAGACGGGCGACTCTCTAAAA